>JAJPKK010000024.1 GCA_021323775.1 Hyphomicrobiales bacterium | reverse complement strand
TTTTACATCTGCGGCGTAATCGGTTTCGTTTGGGCGGTCTGGTGGTACTTAAGCTACCGCAACCTGCCGGAAGAGCACGGCATGGTGAATCGCGCCGAGCTGGCGCATATCCGCGGCCTCGGCGCGACGGGCGAGATCAACCAGGCAGTGATCGAGAGGGAAGCCGCCAATGTGCCGTGGGGGACGCTGCTGCGGTCTCCCAACATGTGGGCGATCATGTGCGCCTACTTCACCTACGTCTATTGCCTTTATATTTTCCTGACCTGGCTGCCGTCCTATCTGGTGGACGCCAGGGGATTCACGCTGCTCAAGGTCGGCTTCTTCGCGTCGCTGCCGCTGTTTGCCATGGTCATCGGGGACACCGTTGGCGGCTTGGCAACCGATTGGCTCCTGAAGAGAACCGGAAGCGCCAAGCTCGCCCGGCGCACGGTCGCCATCGTCGGCATGCTGGGTTGCGTCGTGTTTATCGTTCCGGCTGCGCTTGCTGCGGATGCCTATACGGCCGTCTATTGCCTGACCGGGGCCGGCTTCTTCCTGGAATGCACCATCGGGCCTTCCTGGGCGGTCCCGATGGATACCGGCGGGAAATATGCCGGCACTGTGTCCGGGATGATGAACATGGCGGGCAACTTCGGCGGCGCGCTGTCGCCCTTGGTGTTCGGCTATCTGGCCCAGTATGCCAATTGGCAGGCGCCATTCATCGTGGCGGCGAGTCTGCTCGTGATTGGCTCGGCCGTATGGGCGTTCTGGCTTGACCCCGACCGCTCGGTGGTCGAGTCACACGATGCGGCGGTCGCGATTCCGGCGGCGGCGGAGTAGGTCGTTCGCAAGTGTGGGCTGTTGGATGGGTTGAGCGATAGCGAAACCCATCCGGGCCGAGCCGCGCGGCAAGGCTTATGGTGCGTATCGCTGCGCTCAGCCCAGCCTACGTGCACACCGTCTTAAAGCGCTCGACGGCCGTCGCGAGCACCTCGTCGCCCGGCCGGCCCCACCAGTAGTCGGAGAAAATCTCGACTTCCTGGATGCCGCTGTAACCCGCCGCCTCGACCATCCGCCGGATCGCCGGGAAATCGATGACGCCGTCGCCCATCATGCCGCGGTCGGTCAGCATGTGTTTCGTCGGCACCAGCCAGTCGCAGATGTGATGGGCGACGATGCGCTTGCCGGCGCGGTCGATCTGGACGCGCAGCTCGGGATCCCACCACACATGGTAGGTATCGACCGCGATGCCCAATCCGTCATTGCCAAGCGTGTCGGCGATATCGAGCATCTCCCGCAGCGTGGTGATGCAGCCGCGGTCGGCCGCGTACATCGGATGCATCGGTTCGAGCGCCAGCATCACACCGCAATCCCGCGCGTGCGGCAGCACAGCGGCGAGCCCTTCGACAAACATCGCGCGCGCCGCGGGCAGGTCGCGTGATCCTGGCGGAAGGCCGCCGCCGATGACGACGATGCACTCGGCCGCGATCGCCGCCGCCTCGTCGATCATCCTCTTGTTGTCGTCGATCGCAGCCTTGAGGTTCTCGCGGCCGTCGGCCCCGAACAGCCCGCCGCGGCAATAGCCGGTGACGCGCAGTCCGCTGTCGAGGCAGATGCGCGCCGTTTGGGCGATGCCGGTCTCCTGCACCATCTCACGCCACGGCGCGACGCCAGCGAAGCCGTGGCGCGCAGCCGCTTCGACGGCCTGCGGCAGCTTCCATTGCATCCGGACGGTTGCGAGGTTGAGCGAGAGATTGAGCGGCATGGCGGTTCATTTCCGGCAAAGAGTGCGCATCGAACGACGGCCCTCCGGCTCCTATGCGTTCTATTGCTGAGTACGTAACGGTTCACTTCCGGCAATGCGCATCGAACGAAGGCCCTCATACAGGGATGATGGCCGATGATTGTCGCAGGTTGCCTTATCCCGCCAAGAAATCGAAATCGCAGCCCTTATCGGCCTGGGTCACCCGCTCTGCGTAGAGTCGCGCGTAACCGCGCGCGGGTTTAGGGGGCGGCTTCCAGGCGGCGCGGCGCTTCGCCAGCTCCGCCTCGTCGACCTCAACATCAAGGCGGCGCTTGCCGGCGTCGAGCGCGATGATGTCGCCGTCGCGCACCAGCGCGAGGGGACCGCCGGCCGAGGCTTCGGGCGCGACGTGCAGAACCACGGTGCCGAAGGCGGTCCCGCTCATGCGAGCGTCGGAAATCCGCACCATGTCGGTGACGCCCCTGGCGCCGAGCTTTTTCGGGACCGGCAATGCGCCGGCCTCCGGCATGCCCGGCGCACCGATCGGCCCCGCATTGCGCAGCACCATGACGTGGTCAGGCGTGACCGGCAGATCAGGATCGTCGATGCGGTCGGCGAGGTCTTTAAGCGAATCGAAAACCAGGGCCGGTCCGCGGTGATTGCAAAGTTTCGGCGTCGCGGAGGCAAGCTTGATGGCGGCGCCGTTTGGCGCGAGGTTGCCGGAGAGCATGGCGATGGCTTCGCCGGGGCAGATCGGGCGATCAAGCGGCCGCACCACCTCGTCGTCTGTCCAGGCAGGCCAGCGCGCCACGATATCGCCGATGGCCTCGCCATTGACGGTAGGGGCCGAAAGGTCGAGCTGCTCCCGCAGCCGCCGCCACAACGCTGGCAGGCCGCCGCCGGAGTGGAAATCCTCCATGAAAAAATTTCCCGCCGGCTTGAGGTTCAACAGCACCGGCGTCTCGCGGCCAACCGCATCGAGCTCGGCAAGATCGTAGATGAGGCCGGCGCGTCCCGCGATGGCGGCGAGGTGCACGGTCGCGTTGGTGGAGCCGCACGTCGCCTGGAGAACCACCGATGCGTTGCGCAGCGCGGCGGCGCTGATGATCTGACGCGGCGTGGGCCCGCCCGCGACCGCCATCTCGGCGGCGCGCTTGCCGGTCGCCTCCGCGATGCGGATGCGATCGGACGAGACGGCAGGGGCGGTTGCGGCGCCCGGCAGGGTAAAGCCCAGGGTCTCGGCAAGGCACGCCATGGTGGATGCGGTGCCCATCACCATGCAGGTGCCGGCGGTCGGCATGAGCTGGTCGTGGGCGCGGTCGAGATCGGCAGGAGCAAGCTTGCCGGCCCGGAATGCGGCCCACAGCCGGCGGCAGTCCGTGCAGGCGCCGAGCCGCACGCCCTCGTGGCGGCCCGCCAGCATGGCGCCGACCGGCAAGAGGATGGCCGGCATGTCGGCGCTGATTGCGCCCATCAGCTCTGCCGGGATGGTCTTATCGCAGCCGCCGATCAGCACCACCGCGTCGAGCGGCAAGGCGCGCACCATTTCCTCGACGTCCATGGCCATCAGATTGCGAAGCAGCATGGAGGTCGGGAACGAGAACGCCTCATGCAGCGAGACGGTCGGAAACACGAAGGGCAGGGCGCCCGCAAGCCGCACGCCTCGTGCCGCAGCTTCCGCAAGCCGGCCGGCGGTGGCATGACAAGGATTGAAATCCGACGCTGTCGAAAGAATGCCGACGACCGGCCGATCGAGCGCCTCGTCCGTGAAGCCTGCCCCTTTGAGAAAGCCACGGCGCAGGAACAGTGCGAACTCCTCGTCGCCATATTGGGCGAGACGCGACCGCAATCCTTTTTTCATCATGGCACTCCGATCGGACGCAGCTTGCTGCCGGCGGGACGTCCCGCCCGCGCGCGAACAACGGCGTCACATTGCGCGATCGGGCCATCGCGCTCAATGAGGAAAATCGACAGCGTGTTGGAGTTACGTTGACCTGCCCTGCGCCGTGATCGCCCGGCTTGGCCGGGCGATCAACAGTAACCATCGGCCGCGGAATACTGAATTCCCGCTCGAGCCGGCAATGAGAGCAGGCTCAACATCGTACGGTAGCCACACCAAAAGATGTGCCCGCCCGGACAGGGGATGCCCGGGCGGGTCTATCAGATCGATGCAGGGTGGATGGGGGGCGCAGCATCGACCGGATATAGGCACTAGCTTTTTAGCCTGTCGAGTACCGGGATTGGGGGATATCGGCCTCGACAGACATTGGTGTCGCGGCCCGCCGTGAAGGTTCAAAGATTTTTTGAAAATATTGACCGGGCGCCAGGCATCGCGCATTTTTCTCCGTAACCAGAAGCGGTTAGCCGCCAAAAGAGCTGATGGCCTGCCCGCCGGCGCAAGCACCGCAGCGGTCCGATGCAACCACAAGCGTTTCTCAGAAGGAGGACTCACCAGATGGCGACATCCAGCAAGGTCATCATCACCTGCGCCGTGACCGGCTCCATCCACACCCCCACGATGTCGCCCTATCTGCCAATCACCTCCGAGGAGATCGCGGAAGCCGCGATCGGCGCTGCGGCGGCCGGCGCCGCGATCGTGCACCTGCATGCCCGCGACCCGAACACCGGAA
This sequence comes from Hyphomicrobiales bacterium, assembly GCA_021323775.1. Lineage (GTDB taxonomy): Bacteria > Pseudomonadota > Alphaproteobacteria > Rhizobiales > Xanthobacteraceae > JAJPKK01. The sequence continues at coordinate 20,642 of JAJPKK010000024.1, read as the reverse complement.
AGCCCGATCAGCGCCCGGAGGCATTCGCCCCGTTCTTGCCCGTCATCAAGCAGCGCTGCAACGTGGTGATCAATTTGACTTCGGGCGGCTCGCCGACCATGCGGGTCGAGGAACGCGTGAAGCCGGCCGAAGTGTTCAAGCCCGAGGTCGCGAGTCTCAACATGGGCTCGATGAATTTCGGGCTTTATCCGATGCTCGGTCGCTACAAAGATTTCAAGTTCGACTGGGAAGAGCCTTACCTCGAAGGCACCCGCGACCTCATTTTTCGCAACACGTTCCGGGATATCGAGTTCGTCCTGAAGACCTGCCAGAACAACGACACCCGGTTCGAATTTGAATGCTACGACATCGGGCACCTCTACAATCTGGCGCATTTCCTCGAACGTGGGCTCGTCAGGCCGCCGCTGTTCGTGCAGTCGGTGTTCGGCATCCTGGGCGGCATCGGCACCCATCCGGAAGACGTGCTGCACATGCGCCGCACGGCCGACCGCTTGCTCGGCCGCGAGAATTATCGCTGGTCGGTGCTGGGCGCCGGGCGCAATCAGATGCCGATCGCCGCTCTTGCCGCTGCGATGGGCGGCAACGTGCGCGTGGGCCTGGAGGACTCACTGTGGATCGGCCCCGGCAAGCTTGCCGAATCAAACGCCCAGCAGGTTCGCAAAGCGCGGCAGATCATCGAGGGGCTGGGGCTTGAGATCGCAAGCCCGGACGACGCAAGACAAATCCTGTCGCTCAAGGGCGGCGACAAGGTGGCGTTCTGAAGCTGGCATGCTTCACGCCCCCGGACTCCGGCGCGAGCAGAAAATCCGAATCTTTGTGATGATGCAAGGAAGGGTGCACGCCGGAGGACGCCCTACGCAGGGCGCTCTCTCAACAGCGGCCCTCGTTTTGATTTCGGCCTCGACATCAGCCATTCAAAATATGAGTCTTTGCGGGCCACGTCGTCGGTAGTCGTGATCTGTCGGCAGTCGAGGCATTGGTAGGTGCTAGGCATCGCAGCTCCGCCTGCGCGGATCAGCTTCAACGTACCCCGGCAGAATGGACACATGCGAAACTCCGAATCGTGCGAAGCCCCTATTTGTTCGCACTTTGCCGTCAGCCGCTCTGGTGCTCAATTGTGGCTGGTCCGTGGACGGAACTGTGGCGGCCGGGACGATATACAAGGAATATTTTGGGGTGTGGCATTTTTGACACGCAATTAGAGCCATGGAGCGCCAATTAAGGCCAAGGAGTGCAGCGGCGGGAGATCGATGCCGATGAGGCTGATGACGCGGACCGGCGCCAATTGTCGACACCGCCTAGCCTTCGCTACCCGCGAGGGAGGGTATAGAGGGGGGACTCCGAAGCGGCCTCAATGCGCGGCGGGTGACCGCAGGCCTCAAGAAACCTGATCAATCCCGCGCGAGGAATGGACGTCGTCATCGTATTGACCAGGGGGTGATAGTTCAAAACCTCATGCGCCAGCATAGCCGCGTCAAGCACGACGCTAACCTTGCCGCCCACATCGTTGATTGCGCCAAATGGCGTGACCGAGCCCGGCTCTACCCCCAGCAACTCCTGTAGCGCGGCTGCTGATCCGAACGAAAACCGGCCGCTCGCTCCCAAACGGCGATGAAGCGCCTTCAAGTCAATTGTGGCGTCCTCGCCCGCCACGAGAAGATAGTAGGCGCCGCGCTTGTCTTTGAGGAACAGATTCTTTGTATGTCCGCCAGGGATCTTGCCTCGCAACTCACGGGACTGCTCGACCGTGAACAGGGGCGGGTGAGACACGGTGGAGTGAGGGATCTCCAGTCGGTCGAGGAGCGCGAAGAGATCGGCGGGGCTTGCGGGCATAATAAACTGGAAAAGTGGTCACGAGCGCGCCGCGCTTGCGCTGCCAAGAAGACGGCCGCGGCGCCCGCCGGCCGGGCAGCCCGGACTGAGTGCAGCGAAATCCGGAACTCCCGCGCCGCGCCGCAACGCCGCCCCGGTGCTTCGCTGGCGCTCAGCCCGAGCCATCCGCTGCCGCCTGGATTAGCGCTGGCCCCAAGGTAGCACAGCCCACACGCGTTCGTGCAAGTAGTAGATCAGGATCTTGGTGACGACCTCGACCGCCGCAATGCTGCCGGCAATGCTCACCCTGCCGGTGACGAAGAAACTGATGGTGAACGTATCGACGGTGCCCACCATTCGCCAGCTCACGGCCTTCATGAGCGATCGGGCGTGTCCCTCCTGGCCGCGGAGCAGGTTCAGGTTCATCCAGTTGCGGGTCGTGGATTGATTTTCGTCGCCGCGCCGGGCGGGCGCGGAAAGATTGAGCAGAAAACGCATCCGCAACAAATCCCCCGTTGACGAGAATGAAATTCTATATAGATATTGCAAACCCGCCTCAAATAGAAAATACTTCTTTCATTGTCGAGGTCAGTCTTGGAACAAGCGCCCCAACAACCCGGCCCCAGCGAGATTTTCCTTCTCGTCATCGATCACGACGGTCGTGAGCATGCTCTGCCAGCCATCGAGGGCTGGCGCGTCATGGAGGTTATTCGCGACTGGGGCATTGGCCTCAGAGCGACGTGCGGCGGCGCCTGCGCCTGTGCGGGCTGCCATGTCTATGTCGATCAGCCGTGGACCGCGCGCCTGCGTCCGCGCAGCGCCGAGGAGGAAGACCGGTTAGATGACGCCTTCGGCGTCGGACCGACGTCCCGGCTTTGCTGTCAAATCCTAATGTCGCCGGAGCTCAGCGGGCTGCGCGTCCGGCTGGCGCCGGGCTCGGAACTGGAGTGACGCCATGGACCGGCTCGATGAACTCGAAGCCCAGAGCATCTTCATCTTCCGTGAGGCGTTCGCCCGGCTCAAAAAACTCGCCTTGCTGTGGTCGCTCGGCAAGGACTCCAACGTGATGATATGGCTCGCCCGCAAGGCGTTCTTCGGTCACGTGCCGTTTCCCGTCATGCACGTCGATACGGGCAAGAAATTTCCCGAGATGTATGCCTTCCGGGATCGCTATGCCGGCGAATGGGGGCTCGATCTCATCGTTGAACCTTGCCCGCCGGTTGAAGCGGTCGACCCCACGCTGCCGCCGGCCGCACGTTCGGCCGCGCGCAAGACAGAAGGGTTGAAACTTGCCCTCGCCAAGCATGGCTTCGATGGCCTGTTCGCCGGGATTCGCCGCGACGAGGAAGCGACCCGCGCCAAGGAGCGGGTGTTCTCGCCGCGCGGTCTTGAGGGCCACTGGGACGTGCGCGATCAACCGCCGGAATTCTGGGATCACTTCAATGCGCGGCTCCCGCGCGGCGCCCATTTGCGGGTCCATCCGATCCTGCATTGGACCGAGACCGACATCTGGGCTTACACCCGGCGTGAAGGCATACCGATCATTCCGCTCTATCTCGCCAAGAACGGCAGACGCTATCGCTCGCTCGGCGACGCCGACATCACGTTCCCGGTGCCGTCGCAGGCTCGCTCGATCAACGAGATTATCGCCGAACTCCACGCCACGCGCACGCCCGAACGCGCCGGCCGCGCCATGGACCACGAGGCGGAGGACTCCTTCGAGCGGCTGCGCGTCGCCGGATATCTCTAGCGGATCGATTCCATGAACGATCGGCTCCACACCGTTGAACTTCATCCTGAGGAGGCCGCGCTCTTAGCGCGGCCGGCCCGGAGGATGGCCACGGGCGCGATGTCGCCTGTGGCCGTCCTTCGAGACGCGCGCGCAAACGGACGCTCCGCAGGACGAGGCTGATGGATGTGATTCGGCTCATGGAAGCGCTGCGCCAAATCGCTGATTTCTCCCTCGTCACGGGGTCACATCGCCATGAATGCCCATGCCGCCGCCGAAGTCGCCATCGCGCCGAACCCGCAAGTCACAGCCGCGCGTCCGCTGGTGCGCATCGTGATCGTCGGCCATGTGGATCATGGCAAATCGACCTTGATCGGCCGCTTGCTGTCCGAAACCGGAAGCCTGCCAGACGGCAAACTCGATGAGCTTAAGGCGGTCAGCGCCCGGCGCGGGATGTCCTTCGAGTGGTCGTTCCTCCTCGACGCGCTGCAGACCGAGCGCGATCAGGGCATCACCATCGACACGAGCCAGATCAGATTTCGCACGCCCTCGCGCGACTTCGTCCTGATTGACGCCCCCGGACACGTCGAATTCCAGCGCAACATGGTCACCGGGGCCTCGCAAGCGGACGCCGCGCTCCTTCTGGTCGATGTCGCCGAAGGCGTGCGCACGCAGACGCTGCGCCACGCCTATCTGTTGCACCTGCTTGGCATCCGGCAAGTGGCTGTAGCCGTCAACAAGATGGACTGCGTCGCGTACAACGAGGATCGCTTCAGGAAAATGGAGGCCGAAATCACGGCCCGCCTGATCGACTTCGGGCTCACGCCCGCGGCCGTCATCCCGATTTCGGCGCGCCACGGCGACGGCGTCGTCGAGCGAACCTCAGCGATCGACTGGCACCGGGGACCGACCGTGATTGAAGCTCTCGACCGCTTCGAGCCGGCCCGGCCGGCCGCTGCATTGCCACTGCGGCTGCCGGTGCAGGCGGTCTATCGGTTCGATGATCGCCGCATCGTGGCGGGCCGGATTCAAAGCGGCTCAATTGCAGTTGGCGATGAAATTGCGGTGGCGCCTTCCGGCAAACGCGCGGTCGTGCGCAGCATCGAGACATGGCCCAGCATGGACGCCGAGCCGCTCCATGCCGGCGCCGGGCAATCGGTCGGCATTACGCTTGATCGCGAGTTGTTCATCGCCCGCGGAGACCTGATCGCCCGCGCCGACAATCTGACGCCGTCCGGTCGATCCCTCAGGGCGCAGATATTCTGGCTGCACGACTCCCCGCTTGCCGCCGGGACATCCCTCACGGTGCGGGTCGGAACGGCAGAGACCCGCGGCGTCATCACAGCGATCGCGAATGCATTCGATCCGGGGGACCACGCGGTCGCGAAGCCCGATACACTCGCCCAAAATCAAATCGGCCAAAACCATGCCGGCGAAATCGAGATTGCGCTTGCGAGCGCTGTGGCGGCCGATGCCTACGCCGACAATCCCGGCACGGGGCGCATCGTGCTGGATTTCGGCGGGCGTATTGCAGGCGGAGGGCTGGTGCTTGCGCTTATACGCGAATCCGCGACCGTCGCCGGATCCGACAAGGCGTCCGCGGCGGAAAGGCCGCAGGCTCGCGCCGCACGCGCCGCAGCTCTCGATCGCGCGCTTGCCGGCCTCAATCTGGCCGAGCGCCTCGCCGGTTTCCGCAAGGCGCTCGACGGAGCAATCGTTTTTACCACCAGCTTCGGGCTCGAAGATCAGATCATCCTTCATCACATTTGCGAAGCCGGCCTCGATGTCGATGTCGTCACGCTCGACACCGGACGACTGTTTCCGGAAACCTACACGACTTGGGAAGAAACCGAGCAGCGCTACGGGTTAAGAATTCGCGCGGTTTATCCCGAGCAGGCCGCGCTCGAAGAACTTATTGCGGGGCAAGGCATCAATGGCTTCTACCGCACGCGGGAGGCGCGCATTGCATGCTGCGACATACGCAAAGTCGAGCCGCTCGGGCGGGCTCTCTCCGGCGCCCAGGGCTGGATTACGGGATTGCGCGCGGACCAATCGGCGGACCGGGCGAACATTAACCTCGTCTCAGTCGATCGGGTTCACGATCTTCTCAAGTTCAACCCGCTCTTCGATTGGTCCCGGCAGGCCGCGCAGGACTTCGCCGCCGCTCATGCGGTTCCGGTCAATCCGCTGCACCAGAAGGGCTTCCTATCGATCGGCTGCGCACCCTGCACGCGGGCGGTGCGCCCCGGCGAGCCGGAACGCGCAGGCCGGTGGTGGTGGGAGGACGGGAGCAAGAGGGAATGCGGTCTTCATATTGCCGCAGGTGCGGCACGATGATGCCCAACGGCGCCTGGCCCTAGGATGGGTTGAGCGAAAGCGAAACCCATCGGCGCATTCCAGCGGAACCGCGGTTGGCGGGTTTCGCTGCGCTCAACCCACACTGCCGCTGGTCGACCCAGAGCGCGTCAGGTCACTGGATTTTTGCATCGCCTCGGGTATACAACCGCCTCGCCGTTCAGCCCGGCCGGGGGAAGGATTCGTTCCCAACACAATCTCGAGGAGAATCCGATGAAGAAGATGTTGCTCGCAGCGCTGCTTTCGACGTTCGCGGCGGGCGCTGCCTTTGCGCAGGAGGCGACGTGCAAAGCCCAGGCTTCCGAAAAGAACCTTGCCGGCGCAGCGCTCAAGAGCTTCATGACCAAGTGTCAAAGGGACGCAACGGCGTCGTGCACGAGCCAGGCGGCCGAGAAGAAGCTGTCCGGCGCGGCCAAGACGAGCTTTACCAAAAAATGTGTGCGCGACGCCGTCGGGACCTGACCCCTGCTCCATCGAAATCGGCTGTTGCCGCTTTCGATCGCTTCATTGAGTGGATTGAGTGGCCGAAACCCGCGTATACATGGTTTCGGCGCTGCACTTGAGAAATGTGCTAAGCGCCACGACCTTACCACAATGGAAAAAGACGGGACGCCGCGCGTGTCCCGTTCTCTGATGTGGTGTAAGGAACATCTAGATTTCATTGCGTCGAGCCACCACGACAGTCGTCGCCGGGCTTGTCCCGGCGATCCCGAGTTGTTGTGGACTGAAACTGGCGTGGCCGGGACAAGCCCGGCGACGAGGCGGGTGGAGGCGCCGGTTGCCTATAACCCGACCCTGGAATCAGCCGTGTGGCGAAATGTGACCGAAATGTGAGTGGAATAGCCTTGCGACTGCCAGCCATAACCTTCTCGTTCGCCGCGCTGGCGTGCGCCGCATCCTGGGCGGTCGCCGATCCCCTGCCCGCGCCAATTCGGATTGGGGCCACGAACCCGGCCGCATCGCCTGTCATTCCAGGCTTCTGGGACCCCCGTCGTCGCCCTGAACGCCCCGATCTGGCGCGTCTGACCGCCATCAGGTTCATGACCGAAGTGGATTATCCGCCGTTCAATTTTGCCGGACCCGACGGCAATCCGGCGGGCTTCAACGTGGATCTCGCGCGCCTGGTGTGCGAGGAGCTGAAGGTCGCCTGCACGGTGCAGATGCGGCGCTTCGATACCCTGTTCGATGCGCTCGACGGCAACCGTGGCGACGCCGCGATTGCATCTATCGCGGTCACGGAGCAGACCCGCCGGCGCGCCGATTTCTCCGACCCCTATTACCGGCCGTCGGCGCGCTTTGTCGTCCGCAACGACACGCCGATCGAGGCCGTCACGCCGGAGGCGATCGAGGGCAAGAAGGTCGCCGTCGTGGCAGGCTCCGCCCATGAGCAGTACCTCCGCACGCTCTTCACCGAGGCGGAAGTGCGCGGTTATCCGGACTCGGAGGCAGCGCGCGAAGCGCTGCGGCGGGGTGAGGTTGATTTGCTGTTTGGCGACGGCTTCGCGTTGTCGTTCTGGCTCAATGGCGCGAGTTCTGGCGGTTGCTGCGCCTTTGCGGGCGGGCCGTTTATCGAAAGCCGCTATTTCGGCGAAGGCATCGGCATCGCGGTCAAACGCGGCAACGACACCCTGCGCCAGGCCATCAACTGGGCGCTGTTCCGCATCTGGGAGACTGGCCGCTTCACGGAACTGTGGCTGCGGTATTTTCCGATCAGTCCGTTTTGACAGCCGGGCGCTCGTAGTTTGGAGGGGTGCAGAAGCGAAGCGTGCCGCCCGTTCCCGCCGTTGCCAACGCCCGGTGGGCTGGGCGCTCCTCAGCCTGTCGAATGGGCGCCTTGGCCCATCCTACGACGGATTTGTGATTCAAGTCGCCGGCGATCCACTCTAAAGAGACTAAAGAAGGCCAATCGGAGAACACGATGTCGACCGCCGTCATGGAACCCGATGCCGCGAGCCTGCGCGCCCTCGCGGAGCAATCGAACGCCTGGCCGTTCGAGGAGGCCCGCAAGATCGTGGCGCGGCTCAGGCAATTCCCCAAGGAAGAGGTGATTTTCGAAACCGGCTACGGCCCCTCGGGCCTGCCGCATATCGGCACGTTTGGGGAAGTGGCCCGCACCACCATGGTGCGCCATGCGTTCCGGGTCCTCACCGAAGACAAGGTGCGCACCCGCCTGATCGCGTTCTCGGACGACATGGACGGACTGCGAAAGGTCCCGGACAACATCCCGAACAAGGAGATGGTGGAGCGGCACCTCGGCAAGCCGTTGACCCGGGTGCCGGACCCATTCGGTACCCATCCGAGCTTTGGCGCCCACAACAATGCCCGGCTGCGGGCGTTTTTGGACACATTCGGGTTCGATTACGAGTTCCTGTCGTCCACTGAGTGCTACACGTCAGGCCGCTTCGATAAGGCCCTGCTGACCGTGCTGGCCCGGCTGGACGAAGTCATGGCGATCATGCTGCCGTCGCTGCGCGCCGAGCGGGCCAGCACCTATTCGCCGTTCCTGCCGATATCCCCGCGCACCGGGGTCGTGCTTCAGGTTCCGATCGTGGCGCACGATGTTGCGGCCGGCGCAATCCAGTACGACGACCCGGATACCGGCGAGCGCATCACGACGCCGGTAACGGGCGGCCACTGCAAGCTGCAGTGGAAGCCCGATTGGGCGATGCGCTGGCTGGCGCTCGGCGTCGACTACGAGATGGCCGGCAAGGACCTCATCGATTCGGTGAAGCTTTCCGGCGACATTTGCCGCGTGCTGGGCGGCCGCCCTCCGGTCGGCTTCAATTACGAACTGTTCCTCGACGACAAGGGCCAGAAGATCTCGAAGTCCAAGGGCAATGGCCTCACCATCGAGGAATGGCTGCGCTATGCGAGCCCGGAAAGCCTGTCGCTGTTCATGTACCGCGAGCCGAAGGCCGCAAAGCGCCTTTATTTCGATGTCATCCCGCGCCACGTCGACGAGTATCAGCAGCTCCTGGAAGGCTATCAGCGCCAGGACGCCAGGCAGCGGCTCGCCAATCCGGTGTGGCACATCCATGCCGGCCATCCGCCTCCTCCGGAGATACCGATCTCGTTCAGCATGCTGCTCAATCTCGTCTCTGCGTCGAATGCCGAGAATGCCGAGACGCTGTGGGGTTTCATCGGCCGCTACTGGCCAGGCGTGACGCCGGAAAGCCACCCCAGGCTCAATGAGCACGTCGAGCACGCCATCCACTATTTCCGCGATTTCGTCCTGCCGGCCAAGAAGTTCCGCGTCGCCGGCGAGACCGAGCGTGCGGCCCTCATGGATCTGCGCGAGGCGCTGTCGCAACTGCCGCCCGACAGCACCGCGGAAAAAATCCAGGAAGTGGTCTACGAGATCGGCCGCCGGCCGCCCTTCCTGGACACTTCCGGAAAGCCGACCAAGGACGGCAAGCCCGGCGTGTCGCTCGAATGGTTCAACATGCTCTACCAGGTGCTGCTGGGCCAGGAAAAGGGCCCGCGCTTCGGCTCGTTCGTGGCGATCTACGGGCTGCGCAACACCATCGATATGATTGACGGCGCGCTGGCGCGGTCTGCGTGAGGCGGGCATTGCCTGCGATCGGCAGCGGCGGCCAATGCGCTGCGTGCGGGAAATTTTGATGTTGCGTCGGGTTGCTTACATAAGCTCCCACGGTTGCCGGCTCTTCCCACAGTTGCCAGTACACCCTTGCCACAAAATCGACTGATGTGCCGCAATAGTGCGACGGTCAGACAGGCAGGTTCATCGAATGTTGCGAACGACCGTGCGCATTCAGCAGGCAGCCAGTAACCGAGCCCTCGCCGTTGTGATCTGCAGCCTCGGACTCGCATCTTGCAGTTCCGGCGCTATGCCCAGCTTTGACGCTTTCAAGGCCAAGCCAACAACCACGCTGCTGTTGATCCAGTCGAGCCCGGCCGGCGCGGAGGCGCGAACCTCTCTCGGGAAGACATGCCGGACCCCTTGCACCATGCAGATTGGCGCGGCGGAGGACTTTACGGTGAGCTTCACCTTGGATGGATATATGCCGCAGACATTGACGGTTCACTCAACCATGTCCGGAGGCGGCTTCATGACGGCCCCGTCGCCGGTGTTCAACCCAGCTTCGCTCTTCGCGACGCTGGAGCCCGTGACGCCTCGTCAGGCGCAAAAGGCCTCGAGGCGGCAGCCAGCATCGGCCGCCCCAGGAGGTGGGGCGCAACAATAGGCCCAAGCCGATGCACCCTTCATCGTCAGGCCCCCGCAATGTCGCGGGGGAAAGTTTTGGCGCGCCGATGGGATGGATAATGGAACGGCGGTTACTACTGGCTCGCCCACACAATCCGGGCGACCCACAGCACCTCTTCGGCGGCTATCGTGCCATCGACTTGTTCCGGATCGAGAGATTTCAGCTCCAGCATCTTGGCGGTCTTGCGCTTGAGTTCTTTGAGAAGCAACTCGCCGCCTCTGGTCTTGACGACGACCCGATCGCCGCGGCGGATCGGCGCCGACGGCGACACGATGATATGTGTGCCGTCCCGATACATCGGCAGGAGCGAATCGCCCGTTATCTCCAGCGCATAGGCGTGGGTGTCCTCGACATCAGGAAACGGCAGCGCATCCCAACCTTCGCCTGATGGAAAGCCGTTGTCATCGAAACGGCCGCTGGCGCAGGCTTCGGCGAGACTGATGAGCGGCAGCGTCTTGCCTGGCGGCCGCACCTCATCCGAGATCAAGGCAACGAATTGATCGAGTGTCGCGCCAGTGGCAGCGAGCGACTTTGCGACCGATTCGGTCGACGGCCAGCGCTCCCGGCCGTCAGCCGTGATGCGCTTCGATTTGTTGAATGTGGTCGGATCGAGGCCGGCCCGTTTGGCGAGCCCCGATGCCGACAGCTTCGCCCGCGCAGCCAACCGATCTATGGCCATCCAGATTTGCGCGTGCGTCAACATGGTCGGGCTCCCGCAAGGCAACCGACAGATCCCACCGCACGGGTGTAAGCGAAGTATCCCCGCTGATAGGAATTAGAACCTGCGGGCGGCGGCGTCCAGTGTAATGTTTCCGACTTACGGATCATCTTGCGGGGCCAGGTGGCGACCCAGGATACGAAAGATGGGTTGGATCTGCCCGTCGGCAGCCTGCGGTGAGCCTGGATGCAGAGGCTGGCGCGGGGCCGGCCCGAATGGTGAACTCCACGAAACCCATCAACGCTTCAACGCGGCACATCTGCTGATGGGTTTCGCGGTACGGCCTGACCGGCCGTGAAATCTTTCTATTGGCATTGCAAGGACGGGCCTTCCCGCAGCCCGGATGGAGCCCCGGGGTCCGGCCTTCGGCCGGCCCGATGATGCCTGCCCACACCTTCCCGAAGGATTAGCGCCAGCCCTTTCCTGTCACCCCGCGCGTGAGCCGCACCAACAGCCAGATCGGCACCACCAGGACAGCGCCAAGCAAAAAGTAGCGCCACAGCCAGCGGACCGCATCGAATCCCATGTCCCAAACATGCCGGACCAGTTTTTCGACGCTGTGAAGAATGTTCCAGGGATCGAGCCCGGCCGCCTGCAGGATGACCCCGACCACGATCGACAACAGCACGAGCCGCACCAGCACCGCGAGCGGCGGGCCGCCAAGGAAACGGCTGACCAAATCTTCTGCCATGGGTCGTTCTTTCTCTTGCGCCGCAGCGATTCTATTGGTCCATTTTGATCGCATTTTTGTTCATTTAGCTAAGCTAAGCTACCCCGCGTATCAGGTGTGCGCTCAGGAAGGAGCTGCCGAACATGCCCACTCCACGAAAGTAATTCATGTGCTCTCTCGTCCGTTGTCCTTTGTGCCGGGCAAATATTCGCGCACCAAATGCGCGGGCGCGGCGCAGGCGGCTTTTGGCCGGTTCCGGCGTCACGCCGAGCCGCCCGGCGATTTCCCCAATCGTCAGATCTTCGAGATCTCGCAGCAGCCGCACTTCGCGATGGGACGGAGAAAGCGACTCGATCGCATTGACCAAGTCCATGCGTAACTCGTCCGGCGGGACCTCTGCGAGCGGCCTCGTAATCCCGACCGTCCGCTGGTGCGCTGGACGAGACCCCCAAATAACGGATCTCCAAGACGCGCGTGCTGATCCCGATGAAGCCAGGATGGTCGGCCCGCGTCGGTTACGAGTGCGAGCGCAGCGGCGCCGCCAACCTTTTCATGCTGATCGCGCCGCTCGAATGCTGGCGCCACCGTCTTTGACTGAATCAGGCGGCTCTCACACTTTCGTCATTCCGCGGCGCCGCCGAAGGTGGCGTACCCGGAACGACCCCGACTGGCGTCAAGCGCTGGAGCCACAATGCGGGATGCAATAAAGCTTCCTGGCACGCACTCGGTTTGCTACCGTCCGCAGCGCTCCGGCGGCTCTGCCCGAGAATGCCGGAGTAAGTCCGATCGCATGAGGCCGACCGCCTCCGACACCCGCGGGTGCGATCCTCAACCAGCTCTCGACAGGAGGAAACATGAACCGTCGATCCGCTATCGCCATGGGGCTGCTTCTCGCCGGCTCCGCCCTGCTCTGGCACTCGCCCAACGCGTCCGGGCAGGCCGGGCAGACAGGGTGGATCACGTTGTTTGACGGCTCCAACCTGAACAATTGGGACCCCATCGGCAACGCCAATTGGCGGCTGCTCGAAGGCGGCATCGTGCAGGCCGATCTGGGCAACGGGTTCCTGGTCTCAAAGCAGGAATTTGGCGACTTCGAGCTCAGGGCCGAGTTCTGGGTCGACGCCACCGCCAACAGCGGCGTCTTCATCCGGGCCACCGATCCCAAGCAGGTCACGGCCCAAAATGCATATGAGGTCAACATCTACGACACGCGCCCGGACCCCAGCTACGGCACCGGCGCGATCGTAAACGTCGCCAAGGTGTCGCCAATGCCCAAGGCCGGCAACCAGTGGAACACCTACGACATTACCGCCAAGGGCGACACATTCACGATCGTCCTCAACGGCATGAAGACTGTGGACGGCGCCAAGGACGCCAAGCATCCGAAGGGGCGGATCGCGCTTCAATATGGCGGCGGCATCGTGAGGTTCCGCAAGGTCGAGATCAGGCCCCTCTGATCAGGGGCCGGCTTCGTCGCGTCAGGCTCACATGCAAACGACCGGCGCCTCCGATGCAGAGGCGCCGGAGCGGCATATCGGAGGGCCCCAGCGGCATGTTAGGGCATTCAGCCGATTTGGGCGGGCGATTTTCCAGGCGCTGTTCATGCGCGACATGGCCGGAGGCTCATACCGCCCCTGGCTGGCCCGCACATTCGAGCCGGAACTGCTGTCAATGAATCTTCTGATGGCCGGAATGGCACCGACCATCAAGATTCTCGCGACGCGCATCCAGTCGGCGGGCGCAGCGATCGCTCTTCTGCCGCGGCAGCCATGGGCGCGGCGCGGCAACCGCGCCGCTAGCAAAAAGCGGCCGCTATCGTACCGCGCTCCAGCGCCCTTCGAAACTGTTTGCCGGCAGTGCCGGACTTGCCGCCACCACGTCGGGCGCCGGGGGTGGCGCTGGCGCAGCTTGCTGTGATGGAGCTTGCGGCAATGCTGCCGGAGGCGGTGCTTGCTGTGCTGGCGCCTCATGGGACGGGGCCTGCGCAATGTCGCCATGCGGCTTCGGCTTGAGCGGCGGCGAGGGAGTAGCCGCAGGCTTCGGCGCAGCGGCAGAGGACGCCGCCGCGGGCTGCGGGGAGGCGGCTTTTGCCTTTGCAGTCGCAGGCGTGGCGGCCGGTGCGGCTGCAGCCGGCGCGGCAGCTGCGGCGGCCTGGCTGCCGCCAAGGCCAAACCACTTGCCGATGGTTTGCAGGGTCGAGGTGGATTGCGCTGGCTGTGCAGCTCCCGTCGTCGACGCCGGCGTGTAGACCGCGGTGGTTATTTGCGGTTCGGGGGCATGCGGCGGATTGACGTTTGCCGGCAACGGGCCCGGTGGAGCTTTCACATCTGAGTTCGCACTCGAAAAACCGAACAGCGATTTGGACTGCAGCTTCGCCAGGAAAACCGGGTGCATGCCGCCGTCGGTGCCTGTCTTGACCGGCGCCGTAGCGACGCCTCGATTAACGTATTCGGCGAAGGCGCGCTCATCGCTCGCTTCCTTTGCCTTCACGGCCGAAGCGATCGCTTCGGGGATTTCATAGGGCGGGCATTTCTCCCGCGGATGGAAGGTGAGCGGCGTCGAAGCATTGCCAGGAGCGCGGGCGTCGAAGACATAGCGCTTCTCGCAGACGTCGACGTGCGGCTCGGCTCGGGTCACCTCGAAATGATCGTAGCCTTCCTTGATCATCCGCCAAAATGCCATGTGCGGACTGTTGCGATGTCGCGCCATGTTGAGCGGCGTCATCCGGAAAGGATAGGCCTGCACCTGGAAGGACTTCTGCCCGCCCAGAAACGAATCGCGGCCGAGAGCGTAGATTTCCTGGATCTGCTCGTCCGTCATGGCGTAGCAGCCGGCCGAGGAACAGTCGCCATGCACCATCAGGAAGGCGCCCGTGCGATCGTTCGCCTTGTCATATGCGTTGGGAAAGCCGAGATTAAACGCCAGGTAGTAATTGGAATTGGGATTCATCTGGCCCGGCGTAATCGTGTAGAAGCCCTCGGGCGCTTGACGATCGCCTTCCTTGATCTTTGGACCAAGTTCGCCGGACCAGCGGCAGATCGGATAGGTCTTGAGCAGCGCGAACTTGCCCTCGGCGTCCTGCTTCCAGACCTCAAGTTCCGCTTCTTCCTTGAAGATGCGTATCAGGATCGGAGACTCCCGAGGCATGTTCCGCTTGTCAATCTCCGCCGCTAATGCGGCGGGAAGCGGCCTCAAGGCACGGGCCCCAACCGCCGGGTCATCGGTCTCACAACCGCCAAGTGCCGTCGCTAACGCCAGCGCAATCGCCGCTGCCGATAGCTGGGCTGATCGATGGAAACGTTGCAACGCGCCAGTCCCCTACTTGCCGGCCCCATGCCGGTTCCAAGGCTGTTTTCGTAAGCAGCTAATCCCCCCCAACCGCGGCTTTACAAGCTACCGCTAACATGTGGTCTAAGCAAGGCCGCCACGGATTTCAGACAGCGCAACAGAATATGCTTAACAAACTGCGAATCGACCGGATCAGAACGTCAGAATCAGGCCTGATTGTGGAGATCTGGAACAAACAATCGGAACAGGTGATCCTCTGCCCTGCGGCTGCATATGGCTGCAGCGAGTTCCGGTCATGTCGAACGATTTTCTCCACAGCCATGGTCGGGCTGGGATCGGAAGGCAGAGCGCCAGATGATTCCGAGTGATTCGTTTGCGCTATGCGGCTATGCGCCCAATCGCCAGAAACTTGTCCTGACGGTGGGC
This sequence comes from Hyphomicrobiales bacterium, assembly GCA_021323775.1. Taxonomy (GTDB): domain Bacteria; phylum Pseudomonadota; class Alphaproteobacteria; order Rhizobiales; family Xanthobacteraceae; genus JAJPKK01. Next base: position 5,418 of record JAJPKK010000024.1, on the reverse strand, counting down.
TCGGATGGCGTCCCGATCCATGTGGCGCAGCGACTGGAAGGCCGCCGCCACAGCCTCTCCGACCGCGCGGATGGCTGCGCCGGGGTCGCGGTGAGCGCCGCCTTTGGGTTCGCGGATGATTTCGTCGATCACGGCGAATCGCATCAGATCGTCTGCCGTGATCCTCATGCTGGTGGCGGCTTCCTGGGCCTTCGCGGTGTCGCGCCACAGAATCGACGCAGCTCCCTCAGGGGAAATGACGCTATAGACCGCATGCTCCAGCATCAGCACCCGATTGGCGGCGGCGATCGCAATGGCGCCGCCGGAGCCGCCCTCGCCGAGAATGACTGCCACATTCGGTACGCCGAGCGCAAGGCAGGCTTCCGTCGAGCGTGCGATCGCCTCCGCCTGTCCGCGCTCCTCGGCGTCGATGCCCGGATACGCGCCGGCGGTATCGACCAGTGCCAATACCGGGATCTCGAAACGGTCGGCCATCTCCATGAGCCGAACCGCCTTGCGGTAGCCCTCCGGCCGGGCCATGCCGAAATTGTGCCTGATCCGGTCCTCGGTGGTCGACCCCTTCTCGTGGCCGATCACGCAGATGCTTTCGCCTTCGAAGCGCCCGAAGCCGCCCACAATCGCGCTGTCCTCGCCGAACTTGCGGTCCCCGGCCAGCGGCGCAAAATCCGTGATCAGCGCGCTCACGTAATCAAGGCAGTGGGGCCGCTGCGGATGACGCGCCACCTGGGTCTTCTGCCACGGCGTTAACTCGGCATAAAGTTCATCAAGCGCCGCGGTCGCCTTGGCCTCAAGCCGTGCGATCTCCTCTCCAATTGCGAGCGCATTGCCGGTCTCCTGGAGCGCTCGCAGCTCCTCGACCTTGGCCTCCAGTTCCGCGACTGGCTTTTCGAAGTCGAGATAGCTGCGCATCAGTTCTCACCGAGAGGATGCAGGTCCCGAACCAGGCTCTTGAGCCGTTCATCCGGTACATGCGCATAGATCTGCGTGGTTGAGATATCGGCATGGCCGAGCAAAGTCTGCACGATGCGCAGATCGGCGCCATTGTGCAACAGATGGCTCGCAAATGCATGGCGCAGCACATGCGGGCTTACCTGCTCGGGACGCAGGCCCGCCGCGGCCGCAAGCCCTTTCAATTCGCGCGCCGCGTGCTGTCTGGTCAGATGGCCCTCCTCGCCGAATGATGGAAATAGCCATTTCGACTGGGACGGCAGGCTGCGCTCCTCCTTCCATTGCGCGAGCGCTGCTTTGTAGTCGCGCATCGCGCACTTTGCGCCGCCGTTGAGCGGAACCAGGCGTTCTTTGCCCCCCTTGCCCCGAACGATCAGCATGTCCTCGTCGCGCCGCGCCGCCGACGCCGGCAATGCGATTAACTCGGAGATGCGCAAGCCGGTGGCGTAAAGAAGTTCAAGAAGACACAACAGCCGCAGCGCCCGCAATCGCGCCAAGCCTGTCGCTCTCTTTGCGCCGACGGCCTCGCGCGCCGTCGCGATCAGCCGGTCGACCTCCGCGACGGAGAGCACTTTCGGCAGCGGTCGTCCGCGCCTGGGTCCCGCAATAATGGCGGCCGGATCGTCGGGGCGGTGTCCCTCCGCAAGCAGAAACCGGTAAAGCTGGCGGATCGCCGAAAGCCGCCGCGCCACAGAGGACGCCGCAAAGCCGCGATCAGCCAGCGCCGCCAGATAGCTCCTGAGATCGACAGTCGTGGCCGACGAAATGCTACGATTGCGAGTCGCGAGGTAGCCGGCAAGATCGTCGAGATCGCGCGAATAGGCCTCGAGCGTGTTCGCCGCGCCGCCGCGCTCGGCCGCCACCATGTCGAGGAACAGCGCGGCCAGGCGCCGCTCCGGGGCTTTGACGGGTTCCATCCAGGTCAGTGCTGCTGCTTGACGAAGTGATCCGGCGGTACGGTCACGACCATTTCGCGCGGCCTCGGCTCGACCAAAGTGGCAAGCGCGAACATCGCCGCGTAGCCAATCCCGGCTATCACGCCAACGGTTGCCAGCAATTTGATCAAGGTCGGCATGGCTGTACACCCTTGCGGACCGCCCAGCGCCCCTGCCTGGCAACGACTACGATCATTTTCGCCCTCCTATGGCAAGAGCGAATTCTGGCAAACTCGCCCCTGGCCCGCGCCCGCCCTCTGGGGCGGAATAGCAAAGCGCATTCCGCCGCTCTGGCGGATTACGCTTCGGCTAAGGATAGCCACAACAATAACTGCTTCACTTCATTGGTTCGTCTTGAGCGCCAAAACAACCTGGAGTTGACAAAACCCGGATGGGGCATATAATAATGGGTTCAGTTATCATGGTTATCAGGAGATTAAGTAAGAGCACCGGAACAGCCTCAGATTTTCAAAATTCCTTAAAAATTCGTATAATGTTTTGTGCAGGCTCAGCGGCGCGTGCCGGATTTCTAAAAAGGGGGATGGAAATGAGAAGCTGCGTCTTCTTGCTGCGGAGTTCCGATGCCGCCGGTTCCCGGAAGCGCCGAATCAGGTTCATTGATCGTCGCCTGCTTCCGGTTCTCGCCGCCGCCGCGCTGGCGGTGAATTTCTTTGCGCCTTCGGCAGCCAGCGCCGAGAACCAGACAAGCTCATGGATCAGCAGCTGGACCGCCAGCCCTCAAGCGCCACGCGGCTTGATTCCGGCGAGCTTTTCGAACCGGACGATTCGCCAGATCGTGCATCTCAGCATCGGCGGCAACGGGGTCAGGGTGCGGTTGTCGAACGAGTTCGGCACGAAGCCTGTCCTGATAGGAGCCGCCACCGTCGCGATGGCCGGCGGAAATTCGGACATTGTGTCAGCGAGCCTCCGTCCGCTCACATTCGGCGGCTCGAAATCGGTGATCATTCCGCCGGGCGCTCCGGTGGTGAGCGATCCGGCGGCGTTCAACGTCGCTCCCCTGTCCGATGTCGCCGTGAGCCTGTATCTGCCGGCCGCGACCGATCTTGGAACCGTTCACGCGACCGGGCTGCAAACCGCCTTCGTTTCGACGACAGGCGACTACACGGCAAGCGCCGAGTTCCCCGTCGTCGACAAGTTCGCAAATCGTTTCTTTCTCACCGGCGTCATGGTCGAGCCCAGCTCCAGCACGCGGGCGATCGTAACGTTTGGCGACTCGATCACCGACGGGACAGCCTCGACCGTCAATGCCAATGCGCGCTGGCCCGATGTCCTCGCCCGCCGTCTGAAAGACGCAGGGATTGACGTTGCGGTTCTCAACCAGGGCATCGCCGGCAATCGGGTTCTAACGGACGGCGCCGGCGTCAGCGCGCTTGCGCGGTTCGAGCGCGACGTGCTGAGCCAGCCCGGCGTCTCGCACGTCGTCATCTTGCTTGGCATCAACGACATCGGATGGCCGGGCACCGCAATCGAGCCGGGCGGCATCGTCCGCACGGCAGACGAGATCATTGCCGGCTACAGGCAACTGATCGAACGGGCTCATCTCCGCTCGATCAAGGTCATTGGCAGCCCGCTGACGCCGTTCGAGAATGCCCTCTCAGGAGGGCCTAACCGGGGATATTTCGCGCCTGAAAAGGAGGCCAAACGCCTGGCTGTGAACAACTGGATACGAACGAGCGGCGCCTTCGACGGCATTGTCGACTTCGACCGCGTTCTTGCCGATCCGGCGCATCCGAGCGCGCTCGCTGCCGCCTATGACAGCGGCGACCACCTGCACCCGAATGACGCCGGCTACCGGGCGATGGCGGAATCCATCGATCTCAAGCTGCTTCAATAACGGCGACATCCGGCTCTTATGGCCGTTCCCGGTTCCTCTGGTGGTCCTCAGGCCACCCCACTTGCCGGATTTTGTAGGCCTTGGCGCCGCCGGGAGCTTCAACCTCCACAGTGGCGCCCTTGGTCTTGCCGATCAAGGCGCGGGCGATCGGCGAGGTCACGGAAATCTTTCCCTTCTTCACGTCGGCTTCCGGCTCGCCGACGATCTGCAATACCTTCTTCTCCCCGGTATCTTCATCGATCAGCGTCACCGCGGCTCCGAACTTGACCGTATCGCCGAAAAGCTTCGACACGTCGATGACTTCGGCGCGGGCGAGCTTGTCTTCCAGCTCGGCAATACGGGCCTCATTGATTTCCTGCTCCGCCTTGGCGGCCTGGTATTCCGAATTCTCGGCCAGGTTCGAATCATCGGCGATCGCTTCCTGGATTCTCTGCACGAGGCGAGATCGCTCGACCCGAATGCGCTGCTTCAATTCGTCTTCAAGGGCCGCGTGACCCGCGGCGGTCATAGGGAACTTGTTCATTGCTCTTTGCTTCGATTGGGGGCGAAGTTGCGGTGTGGTCTCCGTTCGGGACGTGGCGCCGGCCGGGGCATAGATCTGGCGGCGATTCTCACCAAGCCGCCCAAGGGGGCGCGAGGTGGAGCGTGCCGCTGGCCGCCACGCCGCGCTCTGGCGCGGAGCACGACGCACTCTCGCCCGGTTGCGTCGCGATCATCCGCGGGAGCGCCAGGGCGCAGGCGGTGGCGGCAAGCCACGGCTGCCAGGCGAACTGCGCCCAGAACGCGAATGGATTGGCGGCTTCGAGGACGCGGCCGAAGGTCTCGAACGACGGCGCCGCTCTGAGATAGACGGCAATCTGCTCGGCGTCGTCCTCGACCGCGCGCCGGCGCACGATCTCGATGTCGAGGCCGGGCAGGCGGGCGGTCGCCCGGCTTGCCTCCATCCCTGCAGCCTCCATTTTGCTGTGGCTTCTCGTAAATTCCGGCATCCGCCGTCTCCATTCCAGCGCCGACCGCGTCGGCGTGCATTGCAATGAAAGCAGTATCGAACTGCTGCTTTAAGGTTTTGGCGAGAGGCGTGTCGCCCGGCCGGCCCTACTCACCTTAATTGCGTTTTCGGGACGATGTTCCTGCGGCGTTGTTATCACCAAATTCTCAGGCCACGCCGTCGCTCGACGCAGTTCGCCGACGGTTTTTGCCGACACGCCAACGTCTTGGTCCGCCTCGACCGGCATCGTATCAGGAAGGCCGCCAAGAGCAACCTGGAGCGCGGCAATGCTTTTGGGTTTATATCGCATTTGGGCTCCCTCCTGTCGGGTAACCGACTGCTGATTGCTGCAAAATCTCATCAGGCAAGACTGATCTGCCTATCCCCCCAGCTTTTTCCATTGATACGTAGGCGCGCACCGGCGCATCGCCAAGTCCGGAACCGGGAGTCGTAAGCGGTCGAAGGAGAGGCAGAGGGCGGCGCCCTTCCGGGCCCGGGGCCTTCAAGCCCGGCCTTGCCTCCCACTCAATGGTTCAGCGTGACCGTCACACGCTCCGCCCGTCGGATCGCCGGAACTGCGCGATCTGAAAATACCGTTTTCTTCCCGCATGCTCTGTTCTAGGAGGAAACTGACCCGGCAGGACCGCGCCACGGGTAGCAGAAGTTTCATGCGCTGCAGGTCGGGCCAGGCC
>JAJPKK010000148.1 GCA_021323775.1 Hyphomicrobiales bacterium | reverse complement strand
GGATGCAGCCAAGTGGCGCGAGGTTATCGACAAGGCCGGAATTCCCAAGCATTAACGTTCGGTACGCCGCGCCCGGCGTGCTCCAATGTTGCTCGCTACCGGGGGCGGCCCTCATTGGCGTTGTGTCGAGGCAGGAGAAAGTGCCGACCGCTCCGCACATGAGCGCAATGCCGATGAGCCGGGCGCGGCGGGCCTTGGCTGCCTCGCGCGGCAGCACGGCGGATTGGGGTTTCATGTGTGTCGGGGCATGCTGCGGGAGTCCGGCGGTTTGCAGGGCGGGCAAAATTGCCCGGCACTGCATTCATTGTTGGACGCAGCCGAGCGCAGCTTCGCCCACGCGGTCGCACACAGCCGCAAACCGCGTGGGCAAAATCGCCGGCGATGCCTGCACCCTGGAGGCGCAGTCGCGGCCAAAATAGCCGGGGTCGCGCGTCAGGCAAGCTGGACGAGGGTCGATAATGCGAGATGAGCGCATGGCCGGTGCGTCGGCCGATGCAATGCGTCACGGTTCGCTCGCGACCGCGCTTTCGTGCCAGCGGCGCAGCAAGAGATGAGACACGAGCGACAGCGCGAAGAAGATCGCTACCCCCGTGATCGACAGCAGGATCAGCGCCGCGAACATGCGCGCGATGTTGAGGCGATAGGCGGATTCGGCAATCCGGTAGGCGAGCCCGGATCCGGCGCCGGCCGAGCCGGCGGCGATCTCGGCAACGACCGCGCCGACCAGCGACAGCCCTCCGGCAATGCGCAACCCGCCAAGCATATAGGGAAGGGCCGCCGGCAGCTTGAGGCGCAGCAGCATCTTGATGCGCGAGGCGCCGTATATCTGAAACAGGTCGACGAGATTACGATCGACCGAGTTGAGCCCGAGAGTGGTATTGGCGAGGATCGGGAAGAACGCCACGATCCAGGCGCAGGCGAGGACCGCCGCCTGCTGCGGCAGATAGATCAGCAGCAACGGCGCTGCCGCGACCACCGGCGTGACCTGGAGGATCACCGCGTAGGGATAGAGCGATTGCTCAATCAGGCGCGATCGATGGAACAGAATCGCAAGCCCGATGCCGCCTGCGAGCGCCAACGCGAGCGCGTAGAAGGTCGTAGCGAGCGTGACAATGAGCGAGTCTGACAGCAACGGCCAATCGGACACAACCGTCGCCGCTACAAGGCCCGGACTCGGGAGGATGAACGGCGGAATGTCCTTTAATCGCACCACCAGGTCCCAGGCCGCGACCCCAAGCGCGAGGGTCACGATCGGCAGCACGATCCGCGACCATTCGATTCTAAGATTGCGGGCTCCGCCGGGCGAAGGGGTGGTGCGGCTCATGGTCAGGCTACGAGCACTGGTCACGCAATCTGTTCCGCCTCGCGCAGGCTTTCGATCAGCGACGCGCGCAGCAGGAATGCCCGCGCCCGCGCCGGGTCCTCAGCGATGCGGCGCAGCTCGTCTTGATTGCGTTTGCGCACCGCGGGGTCCCTCTCGGCGAGCAGCCGCTTGTTGCGGATGGTTTGCGCCTGGGTGTGTTGAATCGCTACGTGGCGGCGCTGCCGCTCGTAGCGGTCGAGAATTTCCTCGCCTTCTTCGCCGCGCAGGATCTTGATGAGCTTGTCGGCAAGATTGAAGGCGTCGTGGACGCCGCTGTTCATTCCCATGGCCCCGATCGGACTATTCACATGGGCGGCGTCGCCGGCGAGGATCGCCCGGCCGACGCGAAACTTCTTCGCCACTCTCTGATGCACGGTGTAGAGATTGCTGGCCACGATCTCGAAGGGCTGATCGGTCGGCAGGAAACGCTGCAGGCGCGCCTGCAGCGCCTCGGGACGGCAAACGGCCTCCTGGTCCTCCGCGGGATCCACTGGAAAATGCACCCGCCACCGATCCGGCGGCCCCTTCCAATGGAACAAGTTTGACCATTCGGCGGGGTCCGAAATGTAGTTGCGCTCCGCATAGCCGTGGCGGCGGAAGTCGTAGGCGACCTCGATGTTCAGCGTGAGGTCCGAATACGTGAAGCCCTCGAACTCGATGTCGAGGGCTTTGCGCACGATGCTGCGCGCGCCCTCGGCGCTGACCAGATAGGCGCCCGCGATGCTCTCAGCCTCGTCGGCTGGATTGACGACATGCGCGACAACGCCCGAGCCATTCTGCTCGAAATGCGTGAAGCTCGTCGAAAGGCGCACGTCAATCAAGGGATGCGCCTTCGCCATCTTGAGCGCTTCCTCTACGATCTTGATGCGTTCGCACTGGAGCACATAGGGAAAGCGCGTATCGTCTTTGAGATGGACGTGATCAAACGCCGCGATCAATTTGTTGGCGGCGCGATCCCAGTAATGAAACACCGGCGCAATGATGCCACGCGGCTCAAGCTTGCGGTAAAGCCCGATGCGGTCGTACATCTCGAGCGTCGCCGGATGATTGGTGCCCGCCCGCGGCACCTGTTCGAGGAAATTGTCTTCTCCGCGCGCCTCGACGATGGTAACCGGCACGCCTGCCTGCGCGAGCGCCAGCGACAGGCAGAGGCCCACCGGGCCGGCCCCGATGACAATGACGCGCTGCGACGGAAGAGTCATAGATCGGATTTCGCCACAACGTCCTTGGCGGCGCCCGCCCACCCGTTATGCGTAAGATCGAACACGACGCCGTTGGGGTCCCGGTATTTTGCTTCGTAGAACGAATTCGGCGACGTCGGCCGCCCCGCGAGATAGGCGCCTCCCGCATCGACGACCTGCTTTTCGGCGGCGTCGAGGTCATCGACCCACACGCCGAAATGGTAAAGGCCGAGCTTCTCGTTCTCGTGCTCCTTTTGAAGCAGCGCGACGTTGATCACGCCGTCCGACATGTAGATGCCGCGCCGCGCGGTGCCGGCGCGCTTCAATCCGAGCGCCTTCTCGTAGAATTGCGCGGCTTCCTCCGCATCCGGAACGATGATGGCGATGTGACGAATTCTGGACATGAGGACGCCCTTCCTTGTTGTGCCGTGTGCGAAAACTTAGCACTGTCGGCCTGGCGATGATCCGCCTTCCGATCGCATTAGACGCCTCTCGTCGGCGGAAGCAACTGCCGATGTAAGGTTCCCGATGGGATCGAGCAAATTCATAACGACGGAGCGCGGCATCCTCCGGCGTTGCCGGTCGAAGGCGCGACCCTTGTGGTTGCACCGCCGCCAGCCGACGAGGCGCCCAAAACGGGGTGCGACCAAAGGGGCGCCCCATTGGCGTTAGTTTAACGGTGCGCGGACCACTCGCGGCTACCTGCCCCCTTGTGGGGGGCTGGGGACGAGTCCGCGGCAACGTCGAACCTTAACCTAACGCCTGTGAGGTGGCGCCCGGCATCAGATGCTCCGACCCCGCAGATTGGCTGACGTGAGCGATCGGGCGACTTTGACCACGCCGCCGGCCTTGTCATATGATCGAAGCTCCAACGGATTTGAACAAATGAGTAAGAGCGCCATCCGCGGCTTGATTGCAGTCGACAAAATGGGCGGCAAAGTGCTTTTCCTCAACCCCGAAAGCTACGCCACGACGGATGTTCTTGACGACTTCGAACCCCTGCCGCATGAGCTCCTGGTCCCGCCGCAATGCTCGACCGCCTATGTTCCGATCTACGGGGATGGCATACATGGCCGAAATCCCAACCCCGGCCACTTGCTCTCCGTCGTCGATCTTATGACGCGCAGGCATGTGGCCGATATCGATCTTTCTCCGTATGTCGCGCCGCACGGCCTGCAGATCGGGCCTGACGGCCTGCTCTATATCACCTGCGAGAACAGCAGCGTCGTCGCGCTTGTTGATCTCGCCGAGAATAGGGTTGTGGGCGCGATCGAAACCGGTTCCGCCAATTCGCATCGCCTCGCGATCGCGCCGGACGGCCGCTGGCTTTATACCGAGAACGAACAAGACGCCTCGATCTCGGTGATCGACCTGCCGGGTCGCAAACTGGTGCGGCAGGTGGCAACCCCGCGTCCCTTGGCGGGCTTGGCGATTTCACCTGACGGCAAGCTTCTTGTCGCTGTCGACGACGAAGAACCGACGCTCCTCCTGATCGACTCGTCGAGCTTCACCGTCGTCAAGACGGTGCCGCTGAAAGGCGTACCGGAACCGGCTCAGATCGCCCGCTATAGCCCGGACGGTCAAACTCTTCTCGTGACCAGCCTGCGCAGCGCTACTGCCACGCTGATCGACTCGAAGTTCTCTCGCCAGACCACGCTGGCGGTCGGGAAGCAGCCGATGGACGGCGCTTTTCATGACGGGGAGCTTTTCGTCGCCTGCCAGGGCGACGGCAGCATTCATGTGATCGACCTCGCGACCTTGCGTGTGTCGCACCGCTTTGAGGCCGGCGTCGGCTGCGAAACGCTGGCGTTTTTTTGAGAGCTTCTGCGTCTCGAATCTAACGGCCCGCATGGCGGCTGCGCGACGAGAACCCTCGCAATATGTCCAGTTCCATCGGCCTATGAATGCGGCCGTGAACGGCTCCGCATCATGGGGGCGCCCGGCATTGATCTCACCGCTGGCGGCCAAGACGAGTCGCGCAGCGGACAGGCGGCCGTGCCGCACGATCAGGCGCTTTGGGCATCGACGGCGTCGGCGATCTGCTCGACGAGCTCCACGATCGACCGCCGAATGTGGCGCCCCTCGATCCGCCGGAACGCCTGCATAAGACGCAGGGCGTACGCCGTATCGAGGAAATGGATGACGTTGCTATCGCCTTCGCGATGCGCCCCACTCAGGGTGGCGCCGAAAAAGAACAGGATCGGCACCCTCAGAATCTCCGCAATCTGCTGCAACCGGGCGGCGTCGATGCGGTCGTTTCCGGCTTCATATCTTTGCACCTGCTCCGGTGTCAGGCCGAGCGCCAAAGCCAGCGACTCCTGCGACAGGCCGAGTTGGAGCCGTCGCAATTTAAGGCGACGACCGACGTTCTCATCCCGCAGTGATGACTCTGAGGTCGGCATAGGGCAGCCCTCTTGGGGAGTTTCAAAGATTCACAGATTCACAGATTAATTTAGGGCGGAGGTTGTGTTTTTGGCCGGCCAAACGCGGCGTCAATCTCTCCAGGCGAGCCTTTCCGTAAGTGCTTTTCGAACGCAGCGGGGTGAACGAAATCGTCGCGGAACCACGGACATTTCTGCGGGTCGAATTGCTCGATCGCCCAATCGATCATGCGGCGCACGCGGGGCACTGATCCCAGATCAGGATGATAGCTCAGCCAGATGTCGAACGAATAAACCCAGTCGAGGTCGAGCGGGATTACCGACGCTCCGATCGCAAAGCAGTATGTCGGCAGCCAGCCGACCGCCAAGCCGCTGACGATTGCCGCATAAAGCGCAGTGCTGACATTGGTGCGCATCGCCACAAAACCGGTCTGCGACCGTTCGGGATACTGCTCATTGTACAAGTCGTGCGCCTTGCCCTGGTCCGCAAACATGAGGACGATGCGGTGGCGTTCGTCGACTTCCTGCTTAGACTTTGGGAGGCCGTAAGTCTCGATGTAGGATTTTGATGCGCAGGGCACGATGTGCATGCGGCCGATCCTGCGGGTCATGAGATCCCGCGGCGCCGGTTGCTCGATTTGAATCGCAAGATCGGCCTGCGCCCGCGCCACCAAATCGTCGGGCCGCTGCATCGAGCAACACAGATCAACCAAGATCTGAGGGTGCGCGCGAGCAAATTCGAGGAGCCTCGGCGTCACCCAGAATGTTCCCAATCCTTCCGTGCATGCAATCCTGATTTCGCCTCGAAGTGGCTGCGCCAGCATGCCCCGCCGGCGGACAAATCCGAGCGACGCTTCCTCCATCTGCTCCGCACAGGACAAAAGGTGGCGACCAGCCCCCGTCAGGCGCACGCCATCACGGTGGCGCGTGAACAGCATCGCGCCGATCTGATGTTCCAATTGTTCGATCCGCCGCGCAACGCCATGGCCAGTCATGCGCAGCCGGGCCGCTGCGGTGCGAAAGCTGCTGGCCCGCGCCACCTCGAGGAAAGTCCGAATGCTTTCCCAGTCGGGGCCCGCGCCATCGCCTGCCGCACGCAGGTGCTCAATTTCGTGAGCACCGATAGTCGAATTCGATCGCACCGCCACACCCCATGTGAAGCTAAATAGATATCAGATTAAGGCGCATGGGTAAAAGGGGGATCACATGACGGCTCATGATGTTCGCGTTTCCGGGACCGGGAAGCTTGCGTACGACAGCGCGCAACGATCGACCCGCAGGCTCGACGATCCTGAGATCCTGGCGCTTGCGCGCCGCCTTGTCGTCTTCAATGTGGGGGGCGAGCAGATCGCGGCGCTCATGGATCTGGCGCGGAAGTCTATCCCCATGCTGACAAGCGCGGAAGTCGTCCAGCGCGTGGCCTCGTATAATCCGGATTGCTTCTGGGCCATCGCTCACCGCGACAAGTTCAACGTGAACGCGCCGGCGGGCGAAGGCTACGTTTCATTCCTGCCGCTGACAAAGCAAGGATTGAGCCAGCTCCTCGACGGAACCTTGGACCGCCGCAATCCGCCTCTTTCCGTCATCTCGGCTCAGCACGAGAAACCAGCCGGCATCTACGTCTGGCACGTCTACGCCCCAGGCAAGCTCGCCGCCGGAGCGCCGCTGGTGATGCAGAAGATGTGGACTTTGCACCGCCACGACGTCGATGTCTACAGTTGGTCGATAAACAGCGAGGCGGCCCGCTTCGTCGAGGGCATGGGGTTTCGGCTGGCCCCCAAACTCGCCGGCAGCACCGCGCCCCAGTTTCATCTGTTCCGCCGCTCAATGGCGCGCCACCAGGAAACGACCCTTTGTGCGATGCCGAGTCCGCTGTCGCCTGACCTGCGTATTTCGGTTCGCGTTGCGCGCACGGTGGACGATTTTATGCGGGCGGCGGTGCTTCGAGGCGCCGTGTTTGTCGGCGAACAAAAGTGTCCTTACGACGAAGAGTTTGATGGGAATGACTTCACGGCGACCCATTTGATTGGTTATGTCGGCGATGAGCCCGCCGGCTGCCTCCGCATCCGCTACTTTGCCGATTTTGCCAAACTGGAACGCCTGGTTGTACGCAAGGAATTCCGAGGCCGGGGCCTGGCGCGGAAGCTTGTTAGTTCCGCGGTCGAATTCTGCCGCACCAAAGGCTACACGCGAATATGTTGCTACGCGCAAAAACGCCTGACAGCATTCTGGAATAAATCTGGCTTTTCCATTTCCGATGGTCAGCGAGAATTCGTATTCTCGGATTTCGAGTATATCGAGATGGTTTGCGACGTGAAGCGTGCAGCCAGGACAATATCGTTCGAGACAGACCCCTATGTCGTCATCCGCCCCGAAGGAAGCTGGCAGGAGGTCGGGATTCTGGAGCGCTCGAAAGCGCGCGGCGCCAGGCTGTCCACCGCTGAAGGAGCCGCCGCGTGAATCAGGTCATTTATTTGAGGGCTCTGTCCGACGCTTCGGTCGCCCCTTGCCTCGTTCTCGTCGACATGCAGCAGGAATATGTCACTGGCTCCCGCCTGATGGCTCTGCCGCATGTTGACGAGGCGCTCGCCAACTGCCGCGCCGCGCTCGACCACGCGAGATCGAAGGGCTTTCCGGTCGCATTCGTGCGTCAGTTCAGCCGTTCCGCCTATTTCAATCGAAACACCGCATTCAGCGGATGGATAAAGGGATTTGAACCGACCAGCGCCGACATGGTTTTTGATAGAGAGAGTCCGTCTTGTTATTCCAGCACGCCGTTCGCTCAGTTCATGGACGGTTGCGGAGGTCATTTCACTCTCGCGGGATTTGCCGGTGAAACGGCCTGCCTCTCCACCGCGATCGATGCGTTTCATCGCAAACATCGATTTTCATATTTAGCTGACGCTTCCGCAAGCCACGGGCTCGGCGAACTCTCCGCCACAGAGGTCCAAAAAGCGGTAACCGGCATTGTGGGGGTTTACGGCGAGATCGTCACCACGCGCAGTTGGATGAGCGAGAGCCCGACCAATGCCGAGTTGCTGAGGAGAAAACGATGAACGATCGCAATCAACAAATTCGTGTCTTGATCGATCGACTTTCGAGCAGCGCCAGGGTGGCGCAAGCGCTGTCGCTCGACGACACGTCGCGTCTGCTTGCGATGGCTTTGCTTGACCTTCAGACGAAATTGCATGCGATTTCGGCCGACGAGCTCCGGCATTTCACCCGCACGGTCGCAAACGTGGTGGAGTTCAAGGTGAGGGCGCCTGCCAACGACGCCGCACATGTGGAATCAGGCGAGAGCATGCAGAACGGACATACGCCGTTCCTCGGTTAACAGGGGGGCCTGACGCTGGAATTACAGGAAGCGCCATTCCGCAACGCTGCTATGCATTGACCGCGCCGATATGCGCACCGGCCGCGGCTGCAGGGCTCCTGCCTGCCCTTCTCCCGGATGCGAGGAGGGCAAGGAGGGGCGCCACGGCACGGATTCCGGGTTAACAAAGCGTTTCGGGCCAACGGAACAGGGTGTGTTCCTGATTGCAGCGGGTACCAAGAGGATTCGGATGCCGAGTATTTTCGATTCGACAGTCCTCGTTCGAAGACGTGGGATGGCCGCGATCGTACCGACCGCTCGCGTTTGGTAACGCGGCGTTAACCTGAGTTCTGTGCCGTGGGAGGGGCGCATCTCCGCCACGAGAAATCGATCCATTGTTGTGCAGATCCATTGTTGCGCAATCGGTTCTGATCGGTTGATAGCCCCTGTCATTGGAAGGTGAGCATGGCAGCCAGGGATGCTGCGGAGTGTCGGAGTTTCGCTTTCGTTGGCATGAGACGACTCCCCTGCATTATCTCATCGCAGGCGGCGGGTGAATGGATTCGCCCCCCTGCGAGGAAAGGCAGCCGCGCGGGAGAGCATCGGACCGGTTCAACTTCGTTCAAATCTAATCCGGGAGTGCTTCCTTGACCTGGGCGGTGTTCATTGCTGCCGTTGCCAGCGCCTTTTTGCATGCATGTTGGAACATCCTGGCAAAGCTCCATTCCGTGCCCCGGGATTTGCTCCGCGGCATCGTCCTCGCAACCGCGAGTCTGTGTTGCGTCCTCCTGCCCCTTGTGGGCCTGCCTCCTGCCGATACCTGGCCTTGGGTGGCTGCCGCGAGCGCCTGCAACGTCGCCTTCACACAAGCAATGCTGCAAGCTTACGCGCGCACGGATTTCGGCATCGCATACGTGGTGGTAAGAGCGGTAATTCCGCCGATTTTATTCTTGCTTAGCTGGATGTTCATGAATGAATCGCGGGGACTGCACGCGGTCGAAGGTTTGGGGCTCGTGGTGCTGAGCCTGCTCTTGTTTGCGTTTTCGGGACGGACGATTTGCGATCGGCGGGCGGCCGGAATGGTGCGGGCGGTCTCGGCTGGCGCGGCGCTGGCTTTCGCGCTGCTGTTCGACGTGAAAGGCATCCGCGTGTGCGGCGGCGGATTTGCCTGTCTGATTCCCTACGCAGTTACCAGCTCGGTTGTCACAGCGGTCGGATTGGGAGTGGCGTCCGGCATCGCCCGCACCAATCCATTTGCCGTTTTAAGAACCCATGCCAAGCTTTGTTATGCAGGTGCAGCGCTCCTGCTTGCGTCATATTTGTGCGGCATGTGGGCCTACGTCCAAGGCCCGATCGGCCTCGTCGCGCCCTTGCGCGAAAGCGGCATCGTCTTTGGCGGAGCGCTCGCCGTGCTGGTGCTGCGAGAGCCGGTCAGCAGGCTGCAATGGATGGCGGTGGGACTGGCAACTGTCGGGGTCGTCCTTGTTCAAGTCGGGTGAGTGTTTCCGCGTGGCGTCGACGGAATCGTCCTCTCCGTCCCTTGCCCTGCAAGTCAGCGAAATCGCATGTGGCGCGACGGTCTCTTTCGCCTCCCCACAAGCAAAAGGCGAGCGGGAGGAAAGCGGGGCCACGCGCAATGACCCTCCGCAAGCACGGGGGGAGGGCAAGGAGGGGGCCCACTGGCGCGCGGTCGCCGCGGCATCGATCGGCAATGTGTTCGAGTGGTTCGATTTTATAATTTACGGTTTTTTCGCGGCAATGATCGCAAGGCTGTTCTTCCCGGCCGGAAACGAGGCAGCCTCCTTTCTGCTGACATTCGCGTCCTTCGGCGTCACGTTCGTCATGCGCCCGTTCGGCGCGGTCGTGATGGGGGACCTTGCCGATCGCCATGGTCGCAAGGCAGCCTTGACATTGAGCATATCGATGATGACGGCGGGAACCGCAATCACGGCGTTTGCTCCGACCTATGCGTCCATTGGAATATTCGGGCCGATCCTGGTCGTCGCCGCGCGCATGATCCAGGGCTTTTCGGCAGGCGGCGAATTCGGCAGCGCGACTGTGTTCCTGGCTGAGCAGAATCCCGAGCAGCGAGGCCTTTACGCGAGCTGGCAATTTGCCGGTCAGGGCTTGTCAACAGTTCTGGCGACCGGCTTGGGAGCAGCGCTTAATGGGCTGCTGACAGCCGAACAGATGGAAGTGTGGGGATGGCGGATGCCCTTCCTGTTCGGCCTGCTGATCGGGCCGATCGGCTGCTACATCCGCCGCCACGCAGATGAGACGCTGGAATTTCGGTCGGCGCAAACAACTTCTGGGCCGCTTTGGGAAACGTTCTCCTGGGGCAAGACGAGACTGTTGGTGGCCATCGGAACGATCGTCCTGGTAACCGTCGCCGCCTACACAGCGGTGTATATGCCCACATATGCAGTCCGCGAACTCGGCTTGCCGCCGGTCGGAGCATTCTTAGCCACCATGCTTGCCGGCGCAATCCAGGTCGTGATGATCCCGCTGTTCGGAGCGCTCTCCGACAAGCTCGGACGGCTGCCGATCGCAACCATCGCCACGGTCGCCGTATTGATAACCGTCCATCCGCTGTTTGCGTGGTTGGTCGCGGTGCCAACGATTAAATCGTTGCTGTTTGTTGAAGCGTCCGTCGGCGTCTCTGTTGCGGCTTACACAGGCGCGATTCCTGCGCTGATTTCGGAATTGTTCCCGACGCATTTGCGCACGACCTCTGTCTCGACGAGTTATTCGGTGGGGGTCGCAATTTTTGGCGGGTTCGCGCCATTCATCATCGCGTGGCTGATCGACGCCACTGGCAGCAATCTCGCGCCAAGCTATTATCTCATGTTTGCGGCGGCGGTGAGCCTCGCAGCGCTTGGAGCGGCGTATCGGCTCGGTTTCAGATGATTGAACCGCTCAGCCCGACTATTACGCCGGTTCGCGTGATCGAAAAACGCTCTAGCCAGCAGGGTATAAAGTTCGTGATAATAGCGTTCATTGAGCGCCGTCCTCCCGACCCTCGCCCGCAAGCATAGGGTAGGCAGGGGGGCAGACGACCAACGCCAAGAGGGGAGTTACTGTGATGGGTAGGATGATCGCCTTGAGCGCCAGTGCCGCATTCCTCGCAGCCAGCGCGGTGAGCGGCGCCGTGCAGCCCGCGGGCGCCGATACGTTGGTCGAAAACAGTGCGGAATTCCGCTTCCAGCTCGATTTCCATGTTAATGATGCGGCGTTGCAGAAGCTGCTGCCGGCCGGATGGGAAGCCGCGATTGCCACCCAGGGTCCCGCCAAGGACGCCAATCTGCGGCTGATCTTCATCGACCGCGTTGACGTGACCAACCCGGACAATACGCCCAAGACCAGCGACCAGCTCGCCATCATCGAGATCCCGATCAAGCAGACCGGAACCAACAATGCCGGCCGCATGATCATCAACGCCCTTGTCTCCGATCCCAAGGAGGCGCCTGGCCCGTTCGGCAGCTATGTTCACGCGACCTCCGTCAAGGCCTCACGGTCGTTCAATACGGCAGGCGGCGTGACCCAGGGCGAAGAGAATTGGGAATTCCTCGGCGCGAATGGCGAGCGTCTGGAGACGCATGTGAAATACGAGCGCGGCGCCGCGCGCCGCAACCCGGCCGCCGAAGTGAAGTTCTTCAACCCGAGCAATCCGAGCGCCTATCAGATCTTCAAGGTCGATTCCGGACTTGACATCATGAAGAATGCCTCTGTTCCGGTTAAGGATCGGGTGAAGGAATTCAGCTACAAGGCGACCGGCGGCAATATCGGGACGCTGTTTGACGGCGCCGAGAAAGTGCTGAGCTGGGATTCATTCCACTGGTATAATCGCGGGATATATACGCCGTAGCCCTCGCAGCCCGGATGGAGGCCGGCTTGCAGCCGCGCAATCCGCGGCGCGGGTGCATGAGACGGCCCTGACCCGGATGGCGCGGAGTTTGTCGCCCGAGCCGGCGCCCGGTGGCCCCATCGGCGCTGCCGGTCGTCATCCGGGCCGCAGGTCGTGCGAACGGCCCGTCAATGCCGAGAACATCAGGAGGAAGGCCATGAGTTCCCATCACAGTCGTTCCCTGCGCAGCCTGCGTTCCCTGCGCGGCCTGCTGCTCGCGAGTTCCCTCACGCTGGCGATCGCGCCCGCCGTGGCAGCCGACGTCACGCCGGACCGTCTGATCAATGCGGACCGCGAGCCGCAGAACTGGCTGATGAATCATCGCACCTACGATGCGCAGCGCTATTCGCCGCTGGATAAGATCAACAAGACGAACGTCAGGGACCTTAAGCTCGCCTATGCGGTGGCGATCGGGGGGACTTCGCCGAACGAGAATCTGGAATCGACGCCGCTGGCCGAGGACGGCTTCCTCTACGTCGTCGATCAGTGGGGCGTACTCTATAAGATCGACGTTCGCTCCGGCGATGTGGGCCGGATCGTTTGGCGCATGGATCCGGGTCAGGAGAAAGTGCCGCTTGCCAACCGCGGCGCCGCGCTGTGGGGCAACTTCGTCATCACTGTCGCGAACTATCCGGCCCGCATGATCGCAACCAACAAGGAGACCGGCAAGGTTGCTTGGGAGGCCAATCTCGCCGATGGCCAAGTCGATCTGCAGCTCACCGCGGCGCCGCTTCCCGTGAAGGACAAGATCATCATTGGCGCCGCCGGCGGCGACCGCGGCGTGCGCGATTTCATTGCGGCGCTCGATGCGGCGACCGGCAAGGTGGTGTGGCGGAAGTACGTCATCCCGGCGCCGGGCGAGCCCGGCAGCGAGACCTGGAAGGACAAGAACAACGCCTGGCAAACCGGCGGCGGCGCCATGTGGGTCACCGGCTCCTACGATCCCGCCAGCGACCAGGTGCTCTGGGGCACCGGCAATCCGGTGCCGATGTTCGATCCCTATTATCGACCGGGCGACAATCTCTACACCAACAGCCTGATCTCATGGGACCCGGACACCGGCAGGATGAACTGGTACCATCAGTACACTCCCGGCGACATGTGGGACTATGATGCGGCAGGAACCCACATCCTGATCGACGGACAGGTTGCCGGGCAGCCGCGCAAGCTCGTCACCCACTCCGGCCGCAACGGCTTCCTCTACACGTTCGACCGGGCCAATGGGCAGACGCTGCTCGCCAAGCCCTATGTCGAAACCATCAACTGGACGCGGGGCATTGACCAGAAGACCGGCCTGCCGGTCGACTACGATCCCAACCGCGATATCCAGGTCTATTCCGGCGGGCAGAACATGACGCTCGCGGACCGCACCAAGAAGCTGTGCCCGTCGATGTCGGGCGGCAATAATTTCTGGTCTGCCTCCTACAGCCCGAAGACCAAGCTCCTCTACATTCCGTCGGCCTCATCCTGCAACGAGGTCTCGCTCGACCCGAGCTTGTCCAACAAGGCGGGCGACTGGAAGGGCGCGACATTCCGGCATATCGAGCGCAACGAGTCCGACATCATCGTTGCGGACCCCTTCACCGGCGAGGTCAAGAAGCGCGTCCACAGCGTCTATCCAAATAACAGCGCGGCGCTCGCGACCGCCGGCGGCCTGATGTTCACCGGCCTCACTGACGGAACCTTCATCGCCTATGACGACACCACCCTCGAACCGCTGTGGAAGATCAACGTCGGCACCGGCTTCAATGCGCCGCCGATGACGTTCGAGACCGGCGGCAAGCAATATGTTGCGATTCTTTCGGGGCTGAGCCCGATCGCGCGGCGGCGTCACCAGTTCACGCCGGAACTGCGTGAGATGCGCAACCAGACGATGCTGTTCGTGTTCGGACTGTGAGCCGGCGCAGCCCGGATGGCGCGGCTGCTCTTGCGGCCGCTCCATCCGGGATTGCGCGACAGGCGACCGCGACACAATCAGGCATGTCATGCTCGGCGAAAGCGGAGCATCCCCGCAAGGTAGGGGGTTACTGATCGTGCGCTTTCGCGGACGTTGACACGTCAAATACAAAGGGGAGGAATACATGCGTTCTGATCTCCAAACGTTATGGCGAACTGCTCTCGTTGCTTGCGCCGCCGTGCGGATTTCCGTTCCCGCCTTCGCCGCGGTGCCGCCGAGCGCGACCGCATAGGCAAGCTTGAGGTTCTTGACGTTGCCGCGATTGATCTTGTCGACCGGCGAATAGCCCTGGGCGTCGTAGGTGCGGTGGTTCATCAGCCAGTTGCCGGGCTCACGGTCGGCATTGACCAGGCGCTCCGGCGTGATGTCGGCGGCGAATGGCATGTCCTGACTCCGGAACTGCGAGAGACGCGGCACCAGACCATGATGTTTGTGTTCGGATTATATAGGCTGCCGCCCGGGCGGACGAGCGGCCACGAAGCCGGCACGGCAATCGCATGTGGCCCGGCCACGCGGTGCCCCCTCTCCCCGCAGGCGGGGCGCAAGCGGGGAGAGCCGGGCCGGCGCCCGCATGCGATTGTCCCGCGTCATCCGGGAGCGGACGCGCCTGCGGCGAGGCGATCCCGGATTGCGCTTCGCTCCATCCGGGCTACGATCGGCCAAACGCTGCGCTCCGCGCACACAGCAAGGGAGGTCATCATGCATTCGCTTCATCCTCGTTCTCTGCGCCGCCTGCTGCTCGCTGGCGCGGTCACGCTCATGGCGGCGCCTGCCGCCGCGGCGGATGTCACACCCCAGCGGCTGACGAACCCAGAGCCCGGCAACTGGCTCATGAATCACCGCACTTACGATGCGCAGCGCTATTCGCCGCTCGACGCCATCAACAAGACCAACGTCAGAGGCCTCAAGCTCGCCTATGCGGTCGCGATCGGCGGCAATTCGGTGAACGAAAACCTGGAGTCGACGCCGCTGGCCGAGGACGGATTCCTCTATGTGGTCGATCTCTGGGGCGTCGTCTACAAGATCGACGGCCGCTCAGGCGATGTGGGCCGGATCGTATGGCGCATGGACCCCGGACAGGAGAAGGCGCCGGACGCCAATCGCGGCGCCGCCCTGTGGGGCAATTTCGTCATCTCGGTGGCCAATCATCCGGCGCGTCTCATCGCCACCGACAAGGAGACCGGGAAGGTCGCGTGGGAGACCAACCTGTCCGACGGCCAGGCCGGGCTGCAGTTCACGGCGGCGCCGCTCGCCGTAAAAGACAAGATCGTGGTTGGCGCCTCGGGCGGCGACCAGGGCGCGCGCACCTTCATCCTGGCGGTCGACGCCGCCACAGGCAAACTGCTGTGGAGAAAATTCGTCATCCCGGCGCCCGGCGAGCCGGGCAGCGAGACCTGGAAGGACAAGAACAACGCCTGGCAGACCGGCGGCGGCGCCATGTGGGTCACGGGCTCGTATGACCCCGACACGAATCAGGTGCTGTGGGGCACCGGAAACCCCGTGCCGTGGTCCGACCCCTACTACCGCCCCGGCGACAACCTCTACACCGACAGCCTGATTTCGTGGGATCCGGACACTGGCAAAATGAACTGGTATCACCAGTATACGCCGGGCGACATGTGGGATTACGACGAAGAAGGCTCCCACATTTTAATCGACGCCACGGTCGGCGGACAGCCGCGCAAGCTCGTGACCCACGCAGCGCGCAACGGCTTTCTCTATTCCTTCGAGCGCGCCAACGGCCAGACCGTGATGGCAAAGCCTTACGTGCAGCGCATCAACTGGACGGCGGGGATCGATCAGAAGACTGGCAAGCCTGTCGATTATGATCCCAACCGCGACATCCAGGTCTATTCGGGCAAACAGAACTATACCCTTGCGGAGCCGACCAAGCAGCTTTGCCCGGCGCTGACCGGAGGCAACAACTATTTCCCGCCGTCCTACAGCCGCCGCACCGGAATGCTCTACATTCCCGCCTTTACGATGTGCAACGATTCGACCCTCGACCAGGAGGCGATCAAGAAGGGCATCTACTTCAGCCGAATCTCAAAGTTCAACGAGCGCAACGAGTCCGACCTCATCATGGCCGACCCGGTGACCGGCGAGGTCAAGAGGCGGGTACACTCGATCTACCCCAACGTCAGCGGCGTGGTCACGACCGCCGGCGGCCTGGTGTTCACGGCCTATACCGACGGCACCTTCGCGGCCTATGACGACAATACGCTCGACCAGCTCTGGAAGATCAATGTCGGCACCGGCTTCAACGCGCCGCCGATCACGTTCGAAGCCGGCGGTAAGCAATACGTCGCCATCCTCTCCGGTATCAGCAGGATCACCCGGGGCCGCCACGTGCTCACGCCAGAACTGCGCGAGCAGCGCAATCAGACCATGCTGTTCGTGTTCGGGCTCTGAGGCATTACCACAAAATAAACACGCCGATTCATGCGACTTGGCTCAACAATTTATCCCTTCCCCCGCAAGCGGGGGAGGGGAAGAAAATGGCGCGGTTATTCATCGTCGGTCCGAAGCTGATGCCTGCAGCCCGGATTACGCGGCCCGCTCTTTCGGGCCGCGTAATCCGGGGGCGGACGAGCTAACTGGCGATCCCGGGTACGCGGAGTTTATCATCGGGCAGACCCGACGGGTCCGGCCCCTGGCCGCCCGACGGCAGGCTCCGGGCCGGACCCGATGGGCTCCATCCGGGCTGCAAGGATTTCGACAAGGACTCGAACCAGGGAGCTTGGTATGAACATCTGCAAACTCACCATCCCCGGCGTCGTGGCCGCCGCCCTCCAGCTCTCTTCCGCCTCCGCCCAGGATGTCTCCTTCGGCAATCGGCTGTTTCACGAGAAGGCGGATTGCCAGTTCTGCCATGGGCCCGACGGCGACGGGCGCGGCGACCCGCGCTCGCCGGGCCGCGCCGCCAATCTGCACGAGACCACGCTTAATCGCGATCAGCTCATCGAAGTCATCGCTTGCGGGCGGCCGGGCACCGAGATGCCGCACTTCGACAAATACGCCTACGAGGATTCGAACTGTTACGGCCTGGGCGGCAAGGATCTGGGCAACGACGCGCCGCACGACCCGCATTCAACGCCGCTGATGCGGCGCGAAATCGAGGCCGTCGCCGACTACATCATCAAGACGTTCGTGGGGAAGTAGAGCCGTTATTTCATCTTGGTCAATTCAAACCGCACATTGCTCTCGAACTGGTTCGTGGTCTCCTTGCCGGATATCGGATCATACTGGCTCTGGCCCGGCTTGCGTAAATAGCGCGTTATCAACAGGCCGTGCATCCCGCCTTCGATATCTTTCTCGCACCGCTGCTTGACGAAAATGCCGGTAACGGGCGTCTCGCCTGGTTCGGCCGGAAGGTCCTCGCACTGCCACCCTTCGCGACCGAATCTTGCATTGAGAAAGTTGCGCAGCAGATAGGCCTCGTCTCGGTCGGCTGTCGGATCGCGCGGGTCGCTGACAATGCGGATGCCGCGCACGACGCCGTCGTCGTCGATCAAAGCCGAGACGACGATCGGAAAGCCATAGGTCTTGGTGCCAACGTACTGCTCCATCTGGGCTTCGAGATTGTTGGCCTTTGCCCAATATTCGAGCTCGTCGTCATAGCGGAAATACACTTCATGCAGCCCATTCGCATCGGGCCGGCAGCGGCGGTAGTCTTTCCAGCCGGTAAGCGGGGTCGACGGCGGCCCGCCATTGGTGCCGCAGGCATAATCGACATAATCGTCCGGCAGGTCGGCGATCCTGGCGCCAAGCTTAATGTCCCAGACTTCGTGTCGAACGGGCCGCTCGCTCGCGCCCTGGGCGAAGAGCATTCCGGGCGCACCGAAAACCGTCGCCATGGCGACGGCGCATCCGAAAAGCCGCGCCGGAAAATTTGATTTTTCAACGTTCAGCGAGACCGATTGCATGGCGTAACCTGTTTCACTAAAGGCAGACGCCGCGCCTTGTCGGCGCCTGGAAACGTGCCATCATATTGGGCGATGAAACGGAATTAAAGGCCATGTCGAAATCTCTGGTTTCGGGCGGCGTGCTCACGCTCATCTTCATAGTTGCGCTCTGGTGTACCGCGTCCCGAGCGGATGGCGAGGCTGATTTCCTTGCCGGCAGGACCAAGTCCTGCGCCGGATGCATGCTCGAGAAGGCGCAGCTCAAGCGGCGCGACCTCGCCGGCGTTGATCTTTCCGGCGCCAGGCTCATGCGCGCGGTATTCCACCGGAGCCGGTTGATCGGCGCGAAATTCGCCGGCGCGGACCTGGCGGGCGTCAACCTCAATAAGACCGATCTCAAGAATGCCTCGTTCACGAATGCCAACGCGCCGAGCGGCATGTTCTACGAATCGGACCTGAGCGTCGCCAACCTGGCGGGCGCGAATCTGGCGGAAGCCAAAATGCAAAAGGCGCGCCTCGTGCGAACGGTGTTCGACGGCGCGAAGCTTACTGAGGCGATCTTGACCGGCGCCCGCCTCGACGATGCCTCGCTCAAGGGCGCCGAACTGCAGCGGGCCAACCTCATCGGGGTGACGCTGCGCCGCGCCAATCTGGAGGGCGCAAACCTTGAAGATTCCGGCCTCATCGATGCGGTGATGCGCGAAGCCAACCTCAAGGGGGCAAACCTCTCCGGCGCTGACCTGTTCGGCGCCGATCTTACCGGCGCCGATCTCACCGGCGCCGATCTTTCCGAGTCGCGGTTGTCGCGCGCAATCCTGACCGACGCCAAGCTCGATGGGGTGAATTTCAAGGGGGCCCTGATGCCTGACGGCACGACGCACGAGTAGCGCGACATGATGATCGGCGATATCCTGCGCAACAACGTCAAGGAGAAGCTCGCGCGCGACGAAGTGGTCGCATCGATGACGGTGCGGCTGGTGCGTCAGGTCGAGATCGCCCAGATCGCGAAGACCGCTGGATTCGACACCATTTACGTCGACATGGAGCACTGCAGCGCCTCGCTCGAGACCACCAGTCAGATCTGCATGGCGGCGCTGGCCGCCGGCATCGCGCCATTCGTGCGCGTGCCTGCAAATACTCCCGAATATGTCACGCGGGTGCTGGAGGGCGGCGCGCTCGGCGTGATCGCGCCGCATATCGGCTCGGCCGCAGAGGCGCGCGCAGTGGTCCAGGCCGCGAAATTCCCGCCCCTCGGCGCCCGCTCTGTTGCGGGCGGGCTGCCTCATTTGCATTTTCGAACCTTTCCGGCGGCCGAGGCCTACGCTGCGCTCAACGACGCCACCACGGTGATGATCCAGTTCGAGAATGCCGCCGCATTGGCCAAGGCCGACGAGATCGCCGCCGTCGACGGCATCGACATGGTGATGATCGGCACCAACGATCTGCTATGCGACTGGGGCATTCCGGAGCAATACGAGCATCCAAGGGTCCGCGAAGCCTACGAGATGACGATTGCGGCATGCCGCCGCCACGGTAAGCATGTGGGGGTCGGCGGGCTCGCCACGCGCCCGAAACTCGTGGAAGAATATGTTCGCATGGGCGCACGCTATGTCTCGACCGGCACCGACCTCGCCTTCTTGATGGGGGCATGCGCCGCGAGGGCAAAGCAGGTGCGGGACATTGTGCTTCGAGGTTAGCCGGCCATTCCTTGTGTCATATCAGAGGGTCGTTCCGGGGCGCCATCGTACATCGGCTGGTGAGCCTGTCGAACCATGCCGATATGCGCCTCTTATAGTGCTGCTGCGGTCATGGATTCCGGCTTGCCGCATCCGATCTCGGGTTCGCCCAAGATCACCGGGCGTGGATTCGGGGCTCGCGCGCGGCGCGCGCGCCCCGCAATGACGCCCATAAAAGAAGCTGTGACGCAGTGGGCGAGCCATGACGCGCCTTGCTTTTGGTCGCGTGATCTGCGGGCGGCGCTTGTCTCGACTTTCGCTTGCCCTACATGCGGCTTGGTCGCTCGCTTCGGACGCTTCGTGATGCGGGGGCGACCTTTGTGGTCGTCCTGTTTGGGGGACGCGGCGCGGGGCGACCACGAGGATCGCCCCGCAGGCATGTTGAACTTGCATTGCATCAAGGCGACTGACTGTGTCGTCGGCAAAGGTGACGCCCATGAACACGATGCGCGCAATGATCTTGGACCGGCCGGGACAACTCCTCGTCATGCGCGAGCGGCCGGCGCCGCGGCCCGCGGCAGGCGAAATTCTCGTCGCGGTATCGGCCTGCGGCGTCTGCCGGACCGACCTGCACGTGGTCGACGGCGAGTTGCCGCATCCGAAACTGC
Source organism: Hyphomicrobiales bacterium (assembly GCA_021323775.1). Taxonomy (GTDB): domain Bacteria; phylum Pseudomonadota; class Alphaproteobacteria; order Rhizobiales; family Xanthobacteraceae; genus JAJPKK01. Next base: position 11,826 of record JAJPKK010000148.1, on the reverse strand, counting down.
CCATCGTGCCGGGCCACGAGATTGTCGGCCGCGTCGCTGCGCTCGGACGCGGCGTTGAGGGCTTTACCATCGGCCAGCGGGTCGGCGTCCCATGGCTCGGCGCGACTTGCGGGGTTTGTCCCTATTGCCGCGCCGGCCGCGAAAACCTCTGCGACGCGCCGCTGTTCACGGGCTACACGCGCGACGGCGGCTACGCTACCCACACGGTGGCCGATGCACGCTATTGCTTCGCGCTCCCTGACGGGTTCGACGATGCTGCTGCGGCGCCGCTGCTATGCGCCGGGCTGATCGGCTGGCGCAGCTACCGGATGGCCGGAGAAGGCAGCGCGCTTGGCATTTATGGCTTCGGTGCGGCGGCCCACATCCTGGCGCAGGTCGCGGTGTGGCAAGGCCGCCGCATCTATGCCTTCACGCGCCCGGGCGACAGCGCCGCGCAGACGTTCGCGCGGAGCCTCGGCGCCGCGTGGGCGGGCGGATCGGATGAGCAGCCGCCTGAGCTGCTTGACGCAGCGATTATCTTTGCGCCCGCTGGAGCGCTCGTGCCTGCCGCATTGCGGGCGGTGAAAAAGGGAGGCCGTGTCGTGTGCGGCGGCATCCACATGTCGGACATCCCAAGCTTTCCTTATGCGATCCTGTGGGAGGAGCGCCAAGTGGTCTCGGTCGCGAACCTCACGCGCGCCGACGCCCGCGAGTTCCTTGCGATTGCGCCCAGGAGTGGGCTCAAGACTGAGGTCGTGCGTTATCGGCTCGAACAGGCCAATGACGCGCTGGCCGATCTGCGCGACGGCAAGCTGCAGGGCGCAGCGGTGTTGTGCATGTAGGTGGAGTCCTGAGCGTTCCGATCAGACGGCAGGTGAGCGACGCAAGCCGTTGGCATTGCCAATCTCTACGAATGCTCGCTCTCCGTCATCGGATCGGACAAAGCGACCTTAGGCGTCGGGAACATCCCGGCTGGACCTTCGGCCCGGCCTCCGACTGAGGCGGCAGGGTGGACAAAGCGAAGCGCGCCCACCTGCCACTGGAATCATGGTGGGCACGCTTTGCTCTGAGCTTGTCGAAGAGCGCCCACCTAAGTGTGCATTTCAAATTCCCAGTTTTGGCGGCCCTGATCCTTGGGTAAGCTATCCGCAGATAAGCTTTGATAACGCTGCGGTCTGCGAAGCCGATTCGCCGATTTCGGCCCTGCAGAAGGATCGAAATAGTGGGCCGCCGGTCGGCCGGGATCCGCACCGCTGCGGATTTGCGCGGCAAGAAGATCGCGACATCGCTCAACAGCTCGGCCCACTTTTATATCGTGAAGACGCTGCGGAGCGTCGGTTCCGAGGCGGAGGTCACCGTCGTCGGCCTGACCCCTCCCCACATGCCGGCGGCGCTTGCGCGCGGCGATGTGGACGCAGTCTCGATCTGGGAGCCGGCGCCCGAACGGTCAGCCGCGGCGCTCGGCCCGGATGCCGTGATCCTGCAAGGACCAGACTACAGGGAGCGGTTCAATCTGAATACGACCGCCACGATCCTGGCTGATCCCGCGAAGCGCGGAGCTATTACGGACCTTTTGCGTGCGATCATCCGCACCGCGCTGACGGCATCGAGCCCGTCGGAAACAGCCCTGCAGACTTCGGCGCGCTCATCGCCAAGGAGGTCGCGCAGTGGCGGGAGCTGGGTAGGGCGACCCACATGACGGTCGATTGACGAAGCTCGATCGCGCGCAGATGCTCAGCAAGAAACGGGGCGGGGCCGAAGGATGCGGTCCTCCCGGTCAAAGTTTCTTTACCGTCAAACCATGAAAGGGGAGGTTGGCATGCACAGGCAGCGGAATTTCCTTCTGGTCGTGACGTTGGCGGCGCTGGCCATGACGCCTGCCGCCGGGCAAGGCGTGTTGCCGGCTAACGTAGCGGTCGATAGTGAGGTACGATCGACCATATCCATCCCGGATCTCTCCGGCGCATGGTCCCTCCCATCCCTCAACGCCTTGGAGCCGCCGCTATCGGGTCCCGGCCCGGTGCGAAACCGGTCGCGCGTGCGCGCAGGACGGCAAGCCGGAGTAAGCAGCATCAACCAACTGGTCGGCGATTACACCAATCCGATCTTGCAGCCCTGGGCGGCGGAAGTCGTGAAAAAGTTCGGCGAAATGTCGCTGGCCGGCAAGGGATTTCCGACGCCGCGCAATCAGTGTTGGCCAGAAGGAGTGCCCTTCGTCTTTATAAATCGGGGAATGCAGCTGCTTCAGCAGCCGGACAAAATCACCATCCTTTACCCCTTCGATCATCAATTCCGCCAAGTGCGCATGAACCAGCTGCATCCGGTCCAGCCGTCGCCTTCGTGGTACGGGGATTCCGTCGGCCATTATGAAGGCGACGAGTTGGTGATCGACACCGTGGGCATCAAGATCGGCCGGTTTTCCATGATCGACTGGTTCGGCACGCCGTACACGCAAGCTCTGCACCTGGTGGAGCGTTACCGGCTGCTTGATTACGACGCCACGATGAAAGCGGTGGCGTGGGCCGCAAAAGAGCATGCGCAGAGCGACAATCCCGGCAGCGGGCCGCGGCCTGATCCCAACTACAAGGGCAAGGGACTGCAGATCCAGCTTACGGTTGAGGATACAGGGGCCTTCACGATGCCGTGGTCGGCGACCTTAACGTTTCGGCGCGCATTGGATGAATGGCGCGAACTCGTCTGCGCGGAAAATATCCAATGGTACTCTGGAACGTATTCCGAGGTTCCCACTGCGGACAAGCCGGACTTTTGAGCACTCGCGATATGCGGCGAAAGCAACGCGCTGATACAATGGCTTGAACTGCTACAGTGGATTCCGGTCATATGGGGCGGTGTCGGGGGCAAAGCCAACGGGTCCGGCCTTCGGCCGGCCCGATGACAGGCTCCGCGAGTGCACCCGCCCTCGAAAGGCCGAGCCGGGGTGGGCGCGGCGCACCGAAGTCGGGCTTGCCCGACTTTGGCAGTCAACAGTTGCCGAAATCGGCAACAGCCGATTTCGGTTGCGCCTTTGCCCGCCCTATAAGCGATTCCACTCGATGAACCGCTATAGGCCGCCGGTCCAGCGCGTGCTAATTTGAAGCCATTGAAAAGGCGGTTCGGTTTTGCGCCGGCCGGCCCGCCGGGAGGGTGGGCGCGCGGAACGACATCATGATCACTATCAAGGTCAACGGGACCTCGCATCAGCTCGATGTCGAGGACGACACGCCGCTCCTCTGGGTCTTGCGCGAGGAGATCGGGCTGACGGGAACGAAATTCGGGTGCGGCATTGCCGCCTGCGGCGCCTGCACCGTCCACGTCAACGGAGAAGCCATGCGTTCCTGCTCGGTGCTGGCCGGCAGCGTCGATGGCGCCGAGATCACCACGATAGAGGGGCTCTCACCCGACAGCACGCATCCGGTGCAACAGGCGTGGCTGACTGAGCAAGTGCCTCAGTGCGGGTACTGCCAGTCCGGCCAGATCATGGCGACGGCGGCCTTTCTCAAAACCAATCCCAACCCGACCGACGCCGATATCGACGCCAACCTCACCAACATCTGCCGCTGCGGCACATATGAGCGCCTCCGCCGGGCGGTGCATCGCGCTGCCGCTCTGATGCGCGCGTGACAGGGAGGACGCCACAATGACCAATACGACTCTCTCTCGCCGCACGTTCATCACCACTGCACTCACTGCGGCCGGCGGCCTTGCCCTCGGCGTTGGGATCGAAGGCCCCGCTGAAGCGGCGAGCCTTGGCGTGCGTCCGTGGGGCGATGAAGGCAAGCGCTATCCTGGCGAGATTAACGCCTGGGTCGTCATCGAGCCCGATGACACTGTGATCATCCGCTATGGCCGCGCCGAGATGGGCCAGGGCAGCTTCACCGCGCTGCCGCAGATTCTCGCTGAAGAGCTCGAGTGCGATTGGGCTTTCGTCAAACCGGAATACGCTTCGGCCAACCGCAATCTCCGCGAGAACAAGGTCTACGGCAGCCTCGCAACCGGCGGCAGCCGGGCCGTGCGCGAGACCGGCGTGATGGTGCAGCAAGCCGGCGCGAGCGCGCGCGAACGCCTGATCGCCGCGGCCGCGAAGCGCTGGAGCGTGCCCGCATCCGAGTGCGCGGCAGCAATGAGCAAGGTCGCCCACAAGCCGACCGGACGCACGTTCCGCTTCGGCGAGCTGGCGGCGGATGCGGCGGCGATCAAGCTCGACAAGGAGCCGGCGCTGAAGCGGCCGGATCAGTACACGTTCATCGGCCGCAGGCTCGCGCGATTGGACGTGCCGCTGAAGATCAACGGCTCCGCGAAATACGGCATCGACTTGGAGGTGCCGGGCATGGTGCGGGCTGCGATCATCAAATGCCCCGTGTTTGGCGGCACGGTGAAATCAGTCGACGAAGGCGCGATCGCGGGGCGCCGCGGCGTCCTTCAGGTGGTCAAGCTCAAGGATGCAGTCGCTGTTGTGGCGGACCGCTTCTTCCGCGCGCAGACTGCGCTCAATGCGCTGCCGATTGAATGGGAGGTCGGCGCCGCCGGCGCCGCCAACAGCGCGCAGTTCCGCAAAGAGTATCTTGATGCCCTTGACCAGAAAGGCGTGGAAGCGCGTCACGATGGCAACGTTGACGCCGCGATGCCGATGGCCGCCAAAGTGATCGAAGCCACCTACGAGGTGCCGATCATCGCGCACGCGCCGATGGAGCCGCTCAACGCCATCGCCCATGTGCAAGCGGATCGTGTCGACGTTTGGGTCGGCACTCAGAACGCCGACCTCGCGCTGGCGCTTGCCGCGCAGGCTTCGGGCGTGAAGCCCGAGAACGTCTACATCCACAACACGTTCTCCGGGGGCGGCTTCGGCCGGAGGCTGGGTCCTGACGAAGTCGCCCAGGCGGTCGCGATCTCGAAGGCCGTCGGCAAGCCCGTGAAGCTGATCTGGACGCGCGAGGAGGAGATTCGCCAGGGCCGTTACCGCACGCAGGCCGCGATCCGCTTCAAGGCGGGCTTTGCAGCCGACGGAACCGCGATTGCGCTCGACATGCGCAATTCGGCAGGCAGTTCGAATCCGGCGAATGTGCGCAATGGGCTCGACCCGCAGACAACGCAAGGCCTGGTCAACACGGCCTACAAGCTGCCGAACTATCGCGTCGTCTCGATCCTCAAGAACACGCACGTGCCGCTGGGCCCGTGGCGGGCGCCCGGGCATTCCCAGAACGTGTTCTTCATGGAAAGCTTCATCGACGAGATGGCGCACGCCAGCGGCAAGGACCCGGTGGCGTTGCGGCGTGAACTGCTTGCCCATCGCCCCGACTTCCAGCGGGTGCTCGATCTGCTGGTCGAGAAGGGCGACTGGGGCAAGCCGATGCCTCGCGGCAAAGGGCGCGGCGTCGCCATTCACGAGAGCTACGACTCGATCGTCGGCATGACCGCGGAGGTCGCGGTGACGAACGGCGAGGTGAAAGTCGAGCGCGTCGTCATCGTTTGCGACTGCGGGGTGGTCGTCAATCCGCGCGGGGTCGAAACACAACTCGAAGGCGGCATGATCTACGGGCTGTCGGCGGCGCTGTTTGGCGAAATCACGGTCAAGAACGGCCGCGTCGAGCAGGGCAACTTCGACACCTACCCGGTGGTGCGCTACAAGGACGCGCCGAAGACGGAAGTGTTCATCACCCCCACGCCGGGCAAACGCTGGGGCGGCGTCGGAGAACCTGGGGCGACCATGATCCAACCCGCGGTCACTAACGCGATCTTCGCCGCCACCGGCAAGCGCCTGCGCTCGCTGCCGATTGCCGGGCAGGATTTGAGCGGGGGTGCGTAAGCGCGACTCCAACAACAGCGCCGCAAGCAAATGGCCGGGCTCGCCCCGGCCATTTTGTTCATGGCGTCACGACCAAATATTTCAGTCGATCGAACTGGTCACAGGCCGAACACGAACAGCATGGTCTGGTTGCGCATTTCGCGCAACTCCGGGGTGAGCACGTGGCGCGTTTTTGTGATCGGGCTGATTCCGGTGAGGATCGCGACGTACTGTTTGCCGCCGGTCTCGAAGGTCATCGGCGGCGCGTTGAAGCCCGATCCGACATTGATCTTCCACAGCTCCTCGAGCGTGGCGTCGTCATAGGCGATCAGCGTTCCGTCCGTCAGCCCGGTGAACACGAGGCCGCCGCCGGTTGCAAGCGCGCCGCTGTTGTTAGGATAGGCGGCGTGGACCTTCTTCTTGACCTCGCCGGTGAATGGATCGACGGCGACAAGGTCGGAATCGTTGCGCTCGATGCTGCGGAACTTCAGGCTGAAGAAGACGCCCTTCGTGATCGCCTCCTGATCGAGCGTTCCTTCGTTGCACGACGACATCGACGGGATGTACATGAGGCGGGTCCTGGGGCTGTAGGCTGGCGGCCAGTAGTTGTTGCCGCCCGACATTGACGGGCACAGCTTCTTTGTCGGGTCGGCGGGCGTCCAGTTCTGCATGCCCGAATAAACCTGAATGTCGCGGTTGGGATCGTAGTCGACTGGCATTCCGGTCTTCTGATCGATGCCCTTGGTCCAGTTGATGGCGGGCACATAGGGCTTGGCGAACAAGGTCTGTCCGTTGGCGCGCTCGAACGCATAGAAGAAGCCGTTGCGCGCCGCATGGGTGACGATCATGCGCGGCTGCCCGGCAACCTCGCCGTCGATCAGGATATGGCTGCCCTCCTCGTCGTAGTCCCACATGTCGCCAGGCGTATACTGGTGGTACCAGTTCATCTTGCCGGTGTCGGGGTCCCACGAGATCAGGCTATTGGTGAAGAGATTGTCGCCCGGCCGATAATATGGATCGGACCAGGGCACAGGATTTCCAGTACCCCAGAGCACCTGGTTGGTTGCAACGTCATAAGAGCCGGTGACCCACATGGCGCCGCCGCCGGTCTGCCAGGCGTTGTTCCTGTCCTTCCAGGTTTCGCTGCCCGGCTCGCCGGGAGCCGGGATCACGTATTTGCGCCACAGCAGCTTGCCGTTCATGGCGTCAACGGCCACGATGAAGTCGCGCGTGCCATTGTCGCCGCCCGCGGCGCCGAGAATGATCTTGTCCTTGACGGGCAGAGGGGCAGCGGTGAACGCGAGGTTGGGCTGGCCGTCGGAAAGATTGGTTTCCCACGCGACCTTGCCGCTGTCCTTGTCAGTGGCGATGACGCGAGGGGGATAATTCGCGACCGACACGACGAAATTGCCCCACAATGCGGCGCCGCGGTTCGACAGCGGCGTCTTCTGCTGGCCGGGGTCCATGCGCCAGACGATGAGGCCCACTTCTCCGGAGCGGCCATCGATCTTGTCGACCGCGCCCCACAAATCCACCACGTAGAGAAAGCCGTCCTCGGCAAGCGGCGTCGATTGCAAATTCTCATTGGCCGAGGTGCCGCCGATCGCCACCGCATAAACGATCTTGAGTCCTTTGACATTGCTCCGATTGATCTTGTCCAGCGGCGAGTAGCGCTGAGAATCATAGGTGCGATGATTCATCAGCCAGTTCTGCGGTTCCTTGTCGGCGTTGGCGAGCCGTTCGGGCGTCACCTCGGCTGCAAGGGCAGGCCAGGCGGCGACCAAGATGCTGCCGACCAGGAGCTTGCGGCGCAAATGATGGCCTTTTGTCATGATCTCCTCCCTGAATTTCATGCTGCATCATTGCATGTTCAGAGGCGCCGGCCGCCTTTGACCCGCGCCCGATAACGCGGGTCGATTGGGCGGCCAAAACAGCCCGTCCGAAGGCCCGTTCCAACGGCAGCAGGATGATTTTTCTTTACGCCGGGCGGCCGTTTTAGAATTTGATCATCGTGCTTCGCGTCATCGTGATGTTGCTGGTGATCCCGACGGGCCCGCCCTTCGCCAGATGGAACGCCGCGTATTGTTCGCGATAGACGTCGTCGCCCGCCGAGCAATCGACCGGGACGATAACCTTGTAGCCGCGCTGCGCCGCGCCCGAAGCCGTGCCGACGGTCGCCCCCTGGAATGAATTGCCGCAGACGATCACGGTTTTGATCCCGGCTTGCCTGAGCGTTGGCTCGAGCGTGGAGCCCATGAATTTGTCCGGCCCGCCTTGCCGGTACCATTCGCCGGCGCGCGGCTTGATCGCGGGGTCCATTATGTCGTCGGGCGTCGCCTTGCCATTCGAACCGACGAGGCTGTACCAGACCACCATGTTGTGTGCGCGCGCTTCGTCGTGCAGCCGCTTCAGGTTCGGCATCGCTGCGACGCAGCGAGGGCGCGCGCTGCAGTTTCCTTTCATGATGTCGAGAAGCAGAAGAGCGGTGGTCGACGGATCGACCGTGACCTCCTTTAGCTCCGGCGGCGGCGGCGTGACCGCTGTGGTCCAGTCGGAAATGACGTCGGCGACGGACGGCGTTCCCAGCAATGCGACCAGAAACGCACCGCCGGCGGCGGCGAAGCGTGACGGTGTCATATTGTCCTCCCTGTATGTCGGCGACCCGCCTAAAAAGCGATCCAAAGATAGACCAGTTACTCCATTCCGGCTACACCGCAGTCCGGCTGCAGCTGCACTTTGTAAACGATGAAACGGACAATGATGAGTTGGGCAAGGCTTTCGCTGCTTGTGGTCGCCGCGATCATGACGAGCGGCCCCGTGTTGGCGCAGTCGCCGCAGGCTCCGGCGCAAGACAATGTCCTGACCTACCATGGCAGCCCCGATCGCAGCGGCAATTTCACTGTGCCCGGGCTGACCTGGCAGCGCGCGAAGTCTTTGCACCTCGACGAACATTTTCACGCTCGATTGGCCGGCAATGTTTATGCGCAGCCGCTCTACTGGCGCGCACCAGGATCGAACTCCGGGATGCTGCTGGTCGCCACGGAGGAGAACACCGTTCACGCTCTTAACGCGACGACCGGCGATGCGATCTGGACGCGGTCGCTCGGCCGGCCGGTCGCGCGCTCGGCGCTCCGATGCGGGAACATCAGTCCGCTTGGGATTACCGGCACCCCGGTGATTGATGAGGCCAGCGGCGCCATCTATCTCGACGCCAACATCGCGGATCCATCGGGGCCACGGCATCGCCTTTTTGCGTTGTCGCTCAAGGACGGCTCGGTGTTGCCGGGATGGCCGATCGATGTCGCCGGCGCTCTGCGCAGCGTGCAACAGTCCTTCAATTCTCGCGACCAAAATCAGCGTGGCGCGCTGACTATTCTTGGCGGCACCCTGTACGTGCCGTTTGGCGGTCATTATGGCGATTGCGGCGATTACCGCGGCTGGGTGATTGGAGTTTCCCTCCGGGAGCCGCGGAGCGTGGCGGCGTGGTCAACCCGTGCGCGCGGCGGCGGCATTTGGGCTCCGGGCGGCATCAGTGTCGCGGGCCAGTCTCTGTTCGCAGCCACGGGAAATACCTTCGGCGCCTCGACGTGGAGAGATGGCGAGGCAGTGTTCCGTCTTGCTCCGGACCTCCATCGATCGAGCGACAAGCGCGACTTCTTTGCGCCGCCGAACTGGCTTGCGCTGGATCAGCGGGATGCCGACCTCGGCGGAACCAATCCGGTGCCGCTTAAGGCCGGGGTGTCCACGAGTCGGCAGGCTCTGATACTGGCGCTGGGCAAGGACGGGCGAGGCTATCTGCTCGATCAGAACAATCTCGGAGGCATCGGCGGCAGTCTCGCGGCCGAAACCGTTTCTTACCGGCCAATTCGAACCGCACCAGCGGTTTATGAGGTTGGCGCAGATGCGTACGTCGCCTTGCAGGCTGTTGGGGCTCATTGCCCGTCAGGGGCATCCGGGAATGGGCTTACTGTCTTGAAGATCCGCGCCGGCCCGCAGCCGTCTTTCGAAACAGCGTGGTGCGGCGGCCTCAACGGCGCAGGCTCTCCGATTGTTACCACCAGCGACGGGCGCGCTGACCCGATCGTTTGGGTCGTCGGCGCTGAGGGTGATAACCGATTGCACGGCTTCCGCGGAGATACCGGCGAGCCAATCCTTGACCGCTCAGATCCCGCAATGGCCGGGCTTCATCATTTCCAAACGCTGATTGCAACCAAGGACCGTCTCTACGTCGGCGCCGATCAACGGGTATATGCTTTCGCCTTTTGATCCAAAGGTGGGCTGAAACTGCTGTCGGCCCGGATCAGGCCTCGACGACGCGCCAAAGCCGGAGCAAGATGCGGTCGCTGCTATCCCAAGCGGAGTTTTTGCGTCATGGCTGTCAGCCTCAAGGTCAACGGCGCGGCGCACAGCGTGGCGGCCGAGCCGGATACGCCGCTGCTCTACGTGCTACGCAATGATCTTGGTCTCAATGCCGCCAAGTTCGGCTGCGGGCTTGGGCAATGCGGCGCCTGCACCGTGCTCGTGGACGGCGCCCCGGCGCGCTCCTGCATCACGCCAATCGGCGCTCTCGGGCAATCGGAGATCACCACCCTCGAGGGCCTCGGAACCGTCGAGCGGCCGCACCCGCTGCAGGCCGCTTTCATGGCCGAGCAGGCGGCGCAGTGCGGCTACTGCATCTCCGGCATGATCATGTTGGCCAAGGCGCTGCTCGACCGCAACCCGCTGCCAAGCGAGGCCGAGGTCCGGGTGGGACTTGCCGGCAATTTGTGCCGCTGCGGGACCCATAACCGGATTGTCCGGGCCGTCCTCAGGGCGGCGCAAATGGGCGGGAGAATCTGAGGAACGCGTGTCGTACACGGTGCGATTTCATCGCTCCGGGCAGTATCGCGCTCGCCATCTTGCGTCATAAGCCTGACTGCGGCATGTTTTAGGGGGCTCCGGCGCGTTGCTCGCTTTACGCGACCGCGGGTGCTCAAACAGTGGGAGGGCAACGCATGACCAACAATCACTTTCCGACTGTTTCCGGCGCTCTGGTCATCGTGGCCGCGCTCGCTGCCTCGGCAAATGCCGCTGAGAGGGTCGCAGCGGCGCATGTCGCCGAGATGCCCGCGGTGGCCACGCCGGGAAATGTCGCGGAGGCGGAGGCTATCCTTGGCGCCAAGTTGCTCGTGTGCAACACATGCCACGGCGGGGACGGAGTCCCCAGAAGTGCAGCCACTCCGGTCATCTGGGGTCTGCAGGAAAATTATCTCCTGAAGCAGCTGCATGACTTCCAGAGTGGAAATCGCGACAGCGAAGTTATGGCGTGGATGGCGACAGCCCTCACGCCGGAAGAGCTGGAGGCCGCAGCGGCCTATTTCGCGAAGAAGAACTGGCCGGCGCGGCCTGCCAGCGCCGCCTCCACGTCGCCGCCCGCTATCGTGGCTGTATGCCAAGCCTGTCATCAACAGAACTTGGCCGGCGGCCTGCCGGCACCGCGGCTGGCCGGCCAACGGTATGAATATCTGGTCGAGGCGATGCGCCGCTACGCCGAAGGCGAGCGGACCAACAGCCCCGAAATGATGAGCATCATGAAGGCGCTCTCACCCGCCGAGAGGGAGGCGATGGCGCGTTACATATCGAGCCTTTGATCGGCAGCAGCGTCTCAGGCCAATGTTGCGCTCGCCGTCCTGACCCGATCTGGCGCACGTATTTGATAGTATGCCCAGCCGAGCGGCGGCGCCGAGAGGACGCAGGAGAATCACCTCCTTTCAGCCGGCGCGCATCACGTCAACCTGAAGCGACTACGCTGCGTCAAAGCGCTTAAGCCCGGTTGACACATGGACGATCCTACTCAACACTCTGAGGCTGGTTTCGGGCCAAGGAAAACTTGCTGAACACTCTAAAGTTGGTTTCGAGTCTGGGCCAAGCTCAAATCGGAAATTCGAAATCACGGGAGGCAATCATGGATTCGAACGGATCTGGCCGCAGGCAGTTCCTGAAACAGGCTGCTGCGCTGGCTGGTGTCGCGGCAGGCGCGGGCGCAGGCGGCGAATGGGCTGCGCGAGGCCAGTCAGCCAGGGCTG
>JAJPKK010000147.1 GCA_021323775.1 Hyphomicrobiales bacterium | reverse complement strand
GGCCTCGAGGCCAACGATGATGTTGCCGGGTTATTGCAGAGCTTTACGGTGTGACGGAGCCGTGGGGCACCGATGCGGCCCCATGTGACAGCGTGGCAGTGAGGGCATCGCGGCCGCGATAACGCCTGTTTCCCCAGGTTTCCTTCCGGCGTCGTCGCAACAGGCGCGCGGTTATGACACGGTGGGTGGAGCACCAGATCTCGGACCGACCAGCGCGTTGCTAGGCCGCGAATCGTTGAACCGCTCAACGCTGGGATCTGGAAAGTGAGGCTGCAGCGCCCCGGAGCGAGGCTGCATCGCCTTATGCAGGGCTATTTTCATTAAGCTCGGTCGTGGTTCGACCAATCGCGGCCACAATGAGGTCCGCGGCTTCGGAAGCATCGCCCCAGCGAGAGAGCTCACCCATTTTCCCGGCTCAAGGTCCTTGTAGTGAAGGAAGAAATGACCGATCTGCTCTTTCAGAACGATCGGCAAGTCGTGATGCGAATGCACGTCGCCATAGAATGAATGTATCGCTTCGATCGGAACGGCCAGGATTTTCTCGTCACCGCCAGCCTCATCCTCTGTAAGCAGCACGCCGATCGGGCGGCATCGCACCACGGCCCCCGGGAGGACCGGGATCGCGCCCAAAATGAGCACATCAATGGGATCCCCATCCTGCGCACGCGTGTGCGGAACAAATCCGTAATTGCCGGGATAGTACATCGCGGTGTGCCAGAAGCGGTCAACGAAGATGGCCCCGGATTCCTTGTCGAACTCATATTTGACCGGAGCGCTCCCTTGCGGAATTTCGACTACAACGTTGACGTCGTAAGGCGGGTTACGACCAACCGGAACCTTGGCGATATTCATGCGGCGGAGCCTCCGAAATGAATGGGACGCGAGCGCCGGCGGTACAAGCGGCTGAAGATAAAGAGCGCTCACGAGCCGAGGCACCTCATCGTCGGCTTCATCACCGAATCTCGCGGCAGCCGCGAACATTTTGGCTCACCTCACCAGGATGCTAGCGGCGACGCTCTCGCAGACCCCGGAGATGCTGGCGACGAAACGATGATAGCCGGGCGCCAGCAGGCGGCTTGGCCGCGACCGCGAGCAGCGCTTTTTTCGGCGTCGGGGCGATCGATGCATTGGACGCAATGTCATCGCGCACCGGCCCCGTATAAACTTCGACCGGCGGGATGCCAGCGGCCAGTCCGGAAGTGAGAAGGCTTGCACCCCGCAGTCTTGGCCGCAGCAACACGCGTTGCTCACCAGGCGCGTTCGTGCCTTCGGCCAAGGCGGCGCCCGCCCCGTCTCCTTCATCGCCATCCTTGGCCAAACGGCGACGGCGGTTCTTGCCGCACACATCCTCGCGCAGATCGGGCGGCGGCGCGGCGATCGGCGCCAACGAATCCAAGGCGCCCCGCCCGGGTACCGGCGTATCCGTCGCAAAGCCGAACTCGAACAGCTGCGCTGCTTTGATGGCGCGGTTTGTCGATGACTTTGCGCCCAGAACCACGGCAATCAGCCGCCTGCCGCCTCGCGTTGCGGTGGCGACAAGATTATAGCCGGAGGCGCAGGTGAACCCGGTCTTCATGCCGTCGCTGCCCGCATAAGCATCGATCAGCCTGTTGGTGTTGCGGTAGATGCGCGTGCCCAGGCGGATGGACGCGATATGCCAGTAATAATCATACTCGGGAAACTCAAGAATCAGGGCGCGGGCGAGAATAGCGAGGTCGCGCGCTGAAGTGACCTGCTCGTCCGCCGGCAGTCCGTTTGGGTTTACAAAGGTCGTCTGCGTCATCCCGAGATCATGCGCCTCGGCGTTCATTTCCTCGGCGAACTTTTCGATCGATCCCGATACGCCTTCGGCCAGCACTACCGCGATATCGTTCGGCGAATGCACAAGCAGCATTTTCAACGCATTATCAACGGTCACTTCGGTGCCGACTTTGAACCCCATCTTGTACGGATTCTGCGCCACCGCCGTGGGCGACACCGTGAGCAAGGCGTCCAGGCCGAGGCGGCGATCCCGCACGGCCTTTAGCGTCACATAGGTCGTCATCAGCTTGGTGACCGATGCCGGATACCACGGATAGGTGGAATTGTGCTCGCTGATGACCTGGCCAGAGTTAACGTCAACGAGAAGCAACGCGTCAGCCGACGCCGGAGCGGCATCAAGCGCTATCAGACCAACCGTGGCGCCTGCCATCAGAACAAGCCGCGCTTGGCGCAGCCGCAAGCAGGTTTCGCAAAAACCGCACAATAGACAGCCCATTTGTTTCGCGTCTCTCGCAGTGTCAGCCCGTGAAGGGCCTTCATCCGCTTTCGATACACAAACGCAAAGGTGCGACCCGAGTTGCCCCGCCTCGGCCGCAGCCGAGTGGCCGCGCTCCTCTTTCGTGGGTCGTTCCGTGCCGTTTTCGAAATCCGCCGAGAAGGCGCAGGCGGCAGGGCAAAGATGGGAACCGCCGCCGTACGGACGAAAAGCGGGGATAACTGCCGCTTTGCACTGGGTTCGTGGTCGGTTCGGTTGACATTGATTTTCTCCTTATGGCCAATGCTCCCTCGACGTGAGGGAGTGGGGAGAGTTGTTCGCGAATCGAGAGCGTCGGGAAACCGACCAACGAAGCAGCGTGGCGCCGTATGAACCACGATTTGAAATGGGCGCAGACTTGGAAGCGGTGCGCACCGGCGTAGGCACGGCGCTACGCACGATCCATTCCGACGTGCTCCGCGAGCGTGTTCCCGAAAGGATTGCCGAGTTGCTAAGGCAGCTTGATCGGCAAAAAGCCGACACGCCGTAGACTCCGTGAGTACTGCAGGGTGCGCAAAGGCGCCCCTTCGACAAGTTCAAAAGCGCGGCGCCCCCCAGCGTTTTGTCTGTCGAGGGTCGGTCGGCAGGCCCGTACCGCCCGCTGAAAGACTTGTGGAAGAAATAAGGCAATTGTCAAAATTACCCTTGACGGCTGCCCTTTGTGCGTCCTCCATGTGCGGCACTGGCTCTGCGGGGGGTAGTGGCCATGCCGATCGGTCCTTCCATAAGACATCCTTCCCTGGAACATGGCGCGTTTGAACCTGAGGCAACTGCGGCGATGGGTGAGGCCTTTGAGGCCGCCTGCAAGGAGCTTCATGGGGCCGGCAAGGCCGAAGTGGTGCGCAAACTCATCGCTGAGCAGATTATTGGAGCGGCAAGCAGGGGTGAGCTTGACCCGGTCCGCTTGCGGACCGAGGCGCTGAACTGGATTCTCAATCATCCAGAGATCGCCCGCGGCTTCGCGCTCAATGAAATGTAATATGCAAGACGAGAAGGCCGCGGAACGCGCAGGACCGCTTTTTTGATCCCGAGAACGGCTCGCCGGCTCGGGCCGTCATGCTTTGCAATCGGACTAGGTCAGTCCAGTGGTTGACGCTCCTGCAAAACAGCCATAAAAACCACGCCAAGCGGGCGTGATTCATCAAACCAAACAATCAGTTGGATAATCGCGGCGGGGTTCCGCCGTCGCTTTGATTTGGCGCGAAATGGTTTTGTTATGCGGGGAATTGCGTCATGAAGCGTTCGATCAATTTGCGGGTGGTGCCGTTCCTGGCCGCTCTGACAATGGCCGCGGCGTTGTCATGGGCGGCGCAAGGCCAGGAGCGGGTCGCGCTTGTCGTCGGCAACAGCAAATACCTCAGCGCGAATGCCGTGCCCAATGCGGTGAACGACGCCCGCGTCATGGCGCGGGCGCTCCGCGACATCGGCTTTGTCGTCGCCGACGGGTACGATCTTCGCCGCGACAGCATGGCACGCCAGATTCGCGAGTTCCTGCGCAAGTCCGAAAGCGCCCGCGTGGCGCTGCTCTTCTACGCCGGGCATGGCTTGCAGGTCGGCCTCATCAATCGCACGGCGCGACCAGGGCCGCATCAGCGGCCCGGCAGCACGGCGATGTTCGGGAAGAACAGATAGCAGGCAACGCCGATGATGATGAGGTAGACCAGCAGCACGATGCACCATCCGAAATTATGGCGGATAACCTCGCCTTCATTGCGGACGAACTTCGACGTTGACACGCCGACGCTCGCCGTTTGCGGCGCGATCGGCTTGCCGATCTCGGCGCCCACCGAGTTCAGGGTCGGCAACAGCAGCACCGGGAAGCTGAGCACCTTGCCGACCAGCGCCTGGAACGTGCCGAACATGGCGTTGGTCGAAGTGTTGCTGCCCGAAAGCGCCACGCCGATGAAGCCCAGAATCGGCGCCACAATGATAAAAGCTGACCCGATCTTGGAGAAGGAGTTGGCAAGCGAGCCCGCCATACCGGAATAGTTGAAGACATAGGCCAGGCCAAAGATGAACACGCCGACGAGGCAGGCGCCCCACATTTGCGACCAGGTGGTGGCGAGGATTTCCTTGACCTGGCTCATGCTGACGCGCAGCAGAAGCGCCGTGATAATCCAGGACACAAGAATTGCCGTGCCGGCGACAAACGGCGTCCAGTTGAACACCGCGCCGATCTGCGCTCCCGGAGTGATCGCAGATTCTGCTGTCACCGCGAAGTGGGCCACCACAATGGACGGCAAGCGCGACCACGGTCCCGTCCAGGCGACCACCACCGCGACCAGGACTGCAATCGGCAGCCAGGCCGTGACAAAGTCGCGGCCGGAAAGGCCATGCGCTTCCGCCCGCGTGTCGCCCGTGACCGGCGCGCCGCCATAAGCCAGCACCTGCGACGGCCGCCACAGCTTGAGCAGGACGAGGAGCGCCCCGAAGCAGATGATCGAGCCGATCACGTCCGGCAGGTAGGGGCCGAGATAGACCGCAGTCGGCAACTGGCCGGCGATATAGCCAAGCGAGCCGACGATAGCGAGCGGCCAAGCGGACCACATGCCTTGGCTGCCCGATACCAGGTAGAGCAGAATCCAGGGCGGCAGCAAAGCGAGGATAGCGACGATCTTGCCGACCGAGGCCGAGTAGATCGGCAAGAGGTCGACGAAATTCATGCCGAGCACACCGGCGGTCACAGTCGCCAGGGCAATGATCGGCGCGCCTAAGGCGCCGTAGGAAACCGGCGCATTATTGGCAATGGCAGCCACGCGAATGGCGTCGAGGTCCGGGATGCCAATTGCGATCAGGATGGGGGCCACAAAGGCCCACGGATAGCCGAAGCCGACCAGTCCTTCGAGCAGTGCGCCGAAGGCCCAGGCAAACAGAATGGTCTGCACCCGCACATCGCGCGTGCCCTGCTGCACCAGCCAGCGTCGCAGCTTGTCGAACGCGCCGGTCGCGACCAGCGTGTTGAACAGCATCACTCCCCAGAACGTGATCCAGTCGACATTCCAAACGCCGGTGGCGGAGCCGTAGAGATACGCGAGCATGCCATCGCCGAGCGGCATCTTCCAGACCCAGAGGCCCAGCACGACGGTCACGACCGAGGCGAGCAAGACGGCAAGCCACGCCGACAAGCGGAACCCTGCCAAGAGGACCAACAGCAGGACAACCGGAATGAGCGCAACCAGCCAGGTCAGGAACAGGTTCCCGGTGGGATCGAGAATTTGCGTAAACATCCACGAGTCCTCCCTAATAGCAGCCCGTCGGGCTTCTCCGGTTTTCTTTATCTTGGTCCTTTGCGCGCGGCGGCGGCCGGCTCCAACGCCGCCCCTTACACCGCAAAGCGAGCGAATTATGGCATGTCGCGACAGCCCGCGCACGCCATGGCGCCGCACTGGCATCCGCTTCGAGGTGGGCCTTGCCCCTCATCGATGCCGTGAGCGGTTGGATACCAACAATATTCATATTGGCCGCTGCGACTGGAGCTGGCCCAAAACGCCAACTTGGCCAGGAACATGGAGTGGCTTCGGCCTCATGCACTATAAAAACCGCTCCCGCGCCAACTTCGCACCGGCAGCAAGCGCGATCAGCTTGGCGGCGGCGATATCTCTGCGCATCGGCGCCATGCCGCAATTGGTGCACGGGATGATGCGCTCGCGAGGAACGTAACGCAGGGCCTCGCCGATCACGGCGGCGACTTCGGCTGGCGTTTCGATGGCGTCCGTCGCCACATCGATGACGCCGAGCAGCACGTCCTTGCCGTCGAGGAGCTTCAAGAGTTCGAGCGGCGCCTTTGAATTGCGGCATTCGAGAGAGACCTGCCCGATCCGGCTTTTCGCCAATGCCGGGAAAATGCGCTCGTATTGACGCCACGCGGCGCCGAGCGTCGCCTTCCATTCGACGTTGGCCGGAATGCCGTAGCCGTAACAAATATGGACGGCGGTCGTGCAGGTAAGGCCGGCGGCGGCGCGATGAAGCGCCTCGATGCCCCAGTCCGTCGCGGCGTCCATGTAGACATTGAAGGCCGGCTCGTCGAACTGGACCACGTCGACGCCGTCCGCCTCAAGCCCGCGGGCTTCCTGGTTGAGCACGTCAGCGAAGGCAAACGCCATCTTGACGCGGTCGCCATAATGACCGTCGGCGATTGTGTCCACGACGGTCATCGGGCCGGGCAAGGTAAACTTGAGTTTCCTCCCCGTATGGGCGCGGGCGAACCGCGCTTCCGCGGCGTGCGCGCGGCCCTTGAGCGAGAGCGGTCCGGTAACGGTCGGCACCATCGCCTTATAGCGATCGTTGCGGATGCCCATCTCGACGCGCTTCGTAAAATCAATGCCGTTGACCGCTTCCAGGAAGCCGTGGACGAAGTGCTGCCGCGACTGCTCGCCGTCGGTGACGATGTCGATGCCGGCATCCTCCTGCAGCTTGATCGCGACGAGCGTGGCGTCGAGCTTCGCGGCCTCCAGCTCGGCCCCGCCAAGCCGCCACGGCGCCCACAGCTTTTGCGGCTCGGCCAGCCATGAGGGCTTGGGCAGGCTGCCCGCGATAGTGGTTTCGAACATCGATCACCTTCAGGACAGCAGCAACATTGAGTGAATCTCTCTGGCCAGGAAGAAACTTACCCGGTGGGACCGCGCCACGGGTAGCGGAAGTTTCATGCGCTGCAGGTCGGGCCAGGCCCGGTGGAAAACTCTTTTGAATTTCGAGTGGGGCAGGACGTGAAAAGCGGCCAACCGGCGATCACTCGCGGCCTTG
>JAJPKK010000266.1 GCA_021323775.1 Hyphomicrobiales bacterium | reverse complement strand
GGTCCTGTAGCCACGTCGCCCGGTTCATCGATTCGCCCCCTCGCAGGGGCAGAAAACCGGACAACTCGTGTGCTACCTAACCCGGACAACTCGTGTGCTTACGACAGGTAAGTCCATTTGGCTTGAAAACCGGCCCCGATTGCAGCATATACTGTTGCGAGCAGATGATCGGCTTTGCCGATTTATGGCGGCGTGCACGAAACCCGAAAGTGGCTGCGGAACAGTCGTTTCAGGTTCACGTTTCTTTGCGGCGGACGGGTTTCGGCTTTTTGTTCACGAAACAACGGCCAGACGACGTGGGATGTCATCATTACGGCGATATGCGCGGTCGAGTTCGCCCCGTCCCCCGCTGGCGGGGAAGGCAAGGAGGGGGCCGCTGTCGCTAATCGGAAAGTTACCGGTTGAATAGGTTTCAAAGACCTGGTCTCGGTGAGCCCACTGCTTGCACCCTCCCCCTGCCCTCCCCCGCGAGCGCGGGAGGGTAGGGTGGGAGTGTGCTTTGCCATTCCGCCCGCACCGATGAATCCGCAGCCGCGGGCCCGACACGCGACCGCGGCCGGGCTGCATTTCTAAATCATGATATCGAGCGCGCCGTGGCGCCGCGCGGCATCGCCGATCGACTGGAGTGAGAAGCTATGGCGAAGGAAGAACTGATCGAGTTTGAAGGCCTCGTGACCGAAATTCTGCCGGACACCCGGTACCGGGTGAAACTTGATACCGGTCACGAGATCATCGCCTACACGGCGGGAAAGATGAAGAAGAACCGCATCAAGACGCTGGCCGGCGACCGCGTCATTGTCGAGATGTCGCCCTACGACCTCGAAAAGGGCCGCATCATCTTCCGCCACAAGGACGACCGCCCCGCCGCCGCGCGCCCGCCCGTCCGCCAGCAATTCCGCCGACGGTGAGTTACCGTATGCAGGTGGGCAAAGGCGGACACCTCGCGGTGCGTCAATCGAAGCGAAGTGGCCGCCTTTGCGCACCCAGCCCCGACTTCCCCCGGCACGATGACTTATCTTAACTGTAACCCGGATTGACCCGGATCCCGCCTTTGGCGGGCCCGATGACGCGCTTCGCGAAATCCGGGATCGCGTTCGCCTGCGGTCATGCCGTTCCCGGGCTTCGTTGCGCTCAAGCCGGGCTACGGCTGCCTCGCAGCACGGGGGCCCGCCAGCATTTTCGCGAAGCTCGCCGTGAGCCCAGCCTCGATCTCGGGGCGGTTCTCCAGCCGGCTGAGCAGCATCGCGGCTGCCTCGATGGTCGAGAGGCTGTCGCGGCGCGGCTCCCGCCGCAGCCGTCCGTAGCGCGACGGCTGCGACGGCCCCAGAACGACGCGCCGGCACTTGAGCATCCAGGGGTTGCGCCACCACAGCGCCTTGGCCTGGCTCCAATTGCCGTCGAGCAGAACGATCCCCTCGATGTCGCGCAGCAACGCATCCTGATTGGGTTCCGGCTCGCCCTTGCGGTTGAGCACCACGATCTCGCGGCCCGGAGCAAGCGCAGCCGCCTTGGCGGAGCCGAGATAGAGGACCGCCCAGCGGTGGGGATCAACGGGACGGCCGAGAATTTTGGCTAAGCTCGGCCAGGACAGCCCAACTTTCAGGGTGGCATGGCGGAGAAGCCGGGTGGTCAGGCCCGCGGTGCCGAGCGCGCGATCCTGCTCCTGGGGATGCTGAAGAATGATGACCGCAATGCGGTTGTCGAACGGCTCGATGGTATCGCCCGCGCCCGGCGCCGCCGGTTTGTCGCTTGTCTCGCTTTCGGCGCTCACCGCAATGTCCTGTTCCATGTACTGGATATACGGGCGGGCAAGGATAGCTTCAACGGCGGCGGCCGCTCGGCCCGAAGTTCGCCCGCGGCATAGTCAAAACGGCCGCGAAGCGGCCAAGAGCCAGGATGAAGGCACAGGGCGCAACGGCGTTAGCGCATCGCGCCGCCGCGGTGCGGCGGATTGCGGCTTCGGCCAATCCACCCCAGGACGGCGGCAAAACAGCCTATTTTACCTCAACAAGCTCGATCGCTTCCCGGCTCGGCCCCTCGATCATCACGGCGCGTGTGTCGCCCAACCCATAGGGTCCCTCCAAAAAGGTGACGCCCTCGCCGCGCAGCTTGGCGATCCATGCGTCAAGATCAGCAACGCTGAGCCCGATATGGTCATAGAGGTGGCCGCGCGTGCTCACCAGCGGCTTGTCTCCCTGCCGCATGTACCAGGTCAGCGCCACATCCCCGAAGGTCACGGCGGCGGCGGGAGTGCGGAACGCGCCTTCCGGCTCGAGCGCCGGCCAGGTGCGATCAGCGCCGCGGGCGACCTTGCAGTTTTCTTGGCTGCGCGGAGCCTCACCCGTGCGGCTCGGTACGGCGGTAGCGCTGAGATGCCGCTGGTACCACAGTTGGGCGCAGAACGGATCTTCCTGGAACATGTGAACGTGGTTGAAACGCTCGGCCGGGAAATTTCCCTGATACTCGATCAGCGCGCCGTCGGGCCCCGCCATGTAGGCAAAGCCCGCGCCTCCGGCCGGCCTGACGCCCGCGGCGCGGGCGGCGGCGATCTGGGATTTGGTCAGGCCGAGGACGCCGCCCGTGCCCGGCCACGTGTCGCTGCTGACCAGCACCGAGCCTCCGTCCTCGGTGGTAAAGAGCGGCTGCAGCAGAACCTCAGCCTTCGTCTTGTAAACCGCGAGGTTCTTGCGCACGTCGACGACATGCCAGCCGAAATGCCAGATCGCGGTCTGCGGCAAAACTGGTGCGGCAACGGACACCTTGTTGAACAGCACCATCACATTGTTGGGCGATTTGAGCGCCGCAATGCCACCCCACGCGGCCTTGGCGGTGCTGGGAAATTGCCGCGTATAGAAGGCGATCGCCGCGTCCGGATCGGCCGCGTTCAGGTGCAGGTGATGAAAGGCCGGCGCCGGCAACACAGACTGGGCAACGGCCGGCGGATCGCCGGCGGAAACGATCATTGCTGCGGCAAATGCCGTAAGGAGCATCCTTGGCGCGACGGCGCCGCTCATGGCAGCCTCCCGTAGATCGCAAACGCTGGTTGTTGTCGTTAGGGCCGATCCTGCAAGCGCAGGCCCGAGAGTGCAAGGGGTTCGACGGCGTTGGAACGCGCTCCGGGCTCCTGCACCGGCAACAAATGTTGCAAGACCATTGGCAGGCGGCGGGTAAAGATGATAAGCTAATATTTCGTGGGGCAAGAATTAAAAAGGATGTATTCGGGAGGCTCTGTCAATGAAGTCAAGTTAAGCCCCACAGCCCCTGTTGCCGCGCGCTGCGGCGCCGCAGGTGTCGGAAGATCGCCGATTCGTCCGGATCAGTCGGAAGCGGCGAGCGATGCCGTTGACGCAGATCCCGTTGACGCAACGGACACGAGTTGATAGTCGCCCGCAATAACAACATACACATACCCGCGATGCACCAGTCCGGGTAGGGGGGAAGTTATATGCATCTGATCCCGCAGTCTTGGCCGCACCTGCACATCCTTGTGAGCGTCTTTCCGTCGGTCGGGCTCATCTTTGTGCTCGGCTTTTACATGGCCGCATTGGCCACAAAGAATGAGGTGATCAAGCGAAGCTGCCTCATTCTTTTCGGCATCTTGGCCTTGCTTGCGATACCGACCTATCTCAGCGGCGTTCGGTCCATGGACCTGTTTTCCCAGGACCCGAAGGTGACGCAGAGCGTGTTGAATGCTCACTATTACTGGGGATTGGGTGCGCTTGCGATTCTGGTGATCACCGGCGGCTATGCGGTGGTTGAGCTGTGGCGCGTCGGCAAGCCGTCCGACCAGGCGCTGAGCATATTGCTGGGTCTCGCCGGCCTCACGCTGGCTCTGATGATCGTCGTCGACGAGCTCGGCTGGGAGATCAACCACCATGAATTGCAGCGGGTCTATACCCCTGCCGAAGCCGCCACGGCGACGCCGCAGGCGTGGTCGCACGTGCATATGATCTTGAACCACTTCCCGACGGTGGGTTGGGTGATGGCGCTCACCTTCTACGTCATCGCGCTGGTCGCGAATAATGATGGGCTAAAGCGGGCCAGCCTCGCGGTCTTCGTCGTCCTCGCCATCGTCGGCGTGCCGACCTATGTCACGGGCGCCGCGGCGATGTGGGCGCTGACTGTTCCCCCCATGCCTGGGATCTCCAAGGCGGTCATCAACGCCCATCGCGATATGGCGTTGTGGACGCTGTTTGGCCTTGGGTTTACAGGTGTCGCCGCCTGGATCGAGATTTGGCGCTACCGCTACATCTCCCGCTTTTCCAACACGTCGCTCTATCTGGTGCTGGCCTTCGCAATCATCACGCTGGGCATTATGGCCGAAACCGGGCACCGCGGCGGCCAGATCAACCACCCAGAAATCCGGGTGGCGACCGACGTGCTGCCGACCGATCCGACCGCTGGCATATCGCCTGCCCTTGAGTTGCTGATCAACAACGTCATCTGGTTTGTGCCGTGGCAGACGGTGCATTTCTTCGGGTTCACGATGATCTTCGCGACCGTGATGTTCGTCGTGCTGCGCATCCTGGGCTTTTGGAAGGCGGTGCCGTTCGCGGCTGTGCACCGCCTGCTTCCGATCGGGGTCATCGCGGTGGTGATGAATGTCTTCACCGGCATGTTGATGATGCTGGCCGACACCTACCGCTACGTGGTGAACGACTACACGTTCGCGCCTAAGATCGCTTTCATTCCGATCGGCGCAACAGCGGTTCTGTATTTCTCTATGTCGGACCGGTTGTGGAAGCTCAAGGGGGGAGAGGACGCGCCTCTGTTCGCAAAGGCTGTCGCAATCCTGGTTTTCGTGTGCTGGGCGGGCGTTATCGCCTGCGGCCGCCTGCTGCCGTATCTGTAATCAGGAGAGAGCGCCATCATGACCAACAGCATGAACATTCTTCTGATGGTACTTGCCGTCAATGCTTGCGTTCTCGGCCTTGCATTCGTTGCGCTCTACCGCCTGAATAAGGCCGTGGACCAGTTTGACCGCTAGCGCACGACCGTGACCATCACGATCCAGGGAGGTTAAAGCAGTGCTCCAGTATCTGGAAAATTCGGCATTCTCGGAATGGGCGCGAGGCGAGTCGTTGTGGGGTTGGCCGTTCGCGCTGACTGTCCACGCATGGGGAACCGCGATCGTCATCGGCTTCATGTTCATCTTTGGGCTTCGATTGCTCGGATTCTTCCGCACGATTCCGATGACGTCGCTCAGCCGGCTATTTCCGATCGTTTGGATTGCGGTCGTCTTGCAAGTCTGCAGCGGATTCACCCTGTGGATGACAAAGCCGTCGAAATATATTACCGACGGCGCCTTCTTGATCAAGTTCTCCCTGGTCTGCACCGGCCTTGTGGTAACCTGGTTTTATTTCCGCACCTTGCGGCAGGAGAGCCCCGAGTGGGAAGCCAAGGGCGTGGTTTCCCAGCGCGGATATAGATTCGTCGCCGCCACCATGGCTTTGTGGGCCGCGGTTCTCGTTGCGGGGCGGCTGACCGCGTATCTCGGGCAACTGTACGCGCAGTAGCACAGGGACGATAGCCCGAGATTGATCCGTTTCTAACTCGAACCGCGGCTGATATAGCGCTCGAATCCCAGTGGTACTTTCCAGGCTTCGCGGCCGGCGCTCAAGAGAGGCGCCATAAGATCAGCATTGCGGTCGGCGAGTGCTTGAGCGTCCCGGCGGAACGCCGGGGCGATTTTCTCGACCGCAACCGCAAGCGCCGCCTCATCAATGGCAACGAGCTTGCCGCCGCGCACAACAGGACGCCCGCCGACCAGGACGGTTTCGACCGCGCGTCCGGACTCCGAAAACACGATTTGCCGCGCCGCGCTGTTAAATGGCACGAACGCCGATTCGTTGAGGTCCAGGATAATCAGATCAGCCATCATCCCGGGTTTGATCGCGCCGATTGCGTTGGATAAACCGACGGCTCTGGCGCCCGCGAGCGTGGCCGCCTTCAGCGCATAAGCCGCACTGATCGGGCCCGGCGCCGGGTCAGTGACTGCGGGCAAGAGGCAAAGCAATCGCATAGCGATAAAGATGTTCTGCGTCTCGGCGCAACTGTAGTTGTCGCAGCCAAGCGCGATATCGACGCCGGCGCGATGGAGGTCGAGGATGGGGGCGACGCCGCTCTTGAGCTTGAGATTGCTGACCGGATTATGAATGACGCAAGAGCCCGCCTCCGCGATCTGCGCGATCTCATCTGTGGTGAGCCAAACGCCATGCACGATGCCGAGCTTCTCGGTCAGAAGGCCTGCTGCTGCCAGCACGTCAAGAAGCGAGGAAACAGACCCCTCCCGCCGCGCCGCAGCGGCTTGGATGCGCGTCTCGTAAACGTGAGTGAAGACAGGCAGATCATGCGCGCGCGACAATGCGGCGATGCCCTCAAGAAGCTGTTGCGAACAGCGCTGTGGCGCTGACGGGGCCAAAGCCCAAGTCTGGCGCGGCGTCGGGCGCAGACCGAGTCGCTTGATCTGCGCGGCAATGAAGTCAAGCTCATCCCTGGCCTTCCGATCTGAGCCGGCGACGCGCTTGCGGACGGCTTCCGGCAGATCCGGCGGCATGAACGGTGCGATGTCGAGGGCAGCGCGATCGCGCGCCGCGATCGCAAACACGACGCGAATGCCCGCCTCCTCATAGGCCGACAGCACGGCGTCCACTATGGCCTCGTCCTGCGGCTCCACAGTCAGGAAGTCCTGAATTGTCGTGATCCCGTTGCGCAGGGACTCGGCCGCGCCAATGAGCGTCCGCAGCCGCACCTCTTCAAGAGAGCGAGGGCCATAGTTGGCCGGGTTGGAGTGAAGGGTCCATATGTCGAAGGGCATTTCCTCAAACAGGCCCTTCGCCATCACGTCGTGCGAATGATAATGAGCGTTGACAAAACCCGGCAGGACGAGCTTGCCTGCTGCGTCAATAATTTCGGTAACGTCGCCGGCCGGCAAGCTCTGCCCAAGCCGCTCGATCGTCTCGCCCGCGATCAGGATGTCGGTCTGGGGCGGCTGATGGACATCGCCTTCATGGTCATATACGCGGCCTCCCCGGATCAAAATGCGCGGAACGGCGCCGGAATTGCCCATCGGACTATCCTGCCAACTTTTAGTTCGTCTTCGGAAAACCCAGACTGCATCGGTGGATTCACGCTACCCCAACGGCCAGGCAAAGCTGAGTTCGTGGCCATCCGGATCGGTCAGGTGAAAAAACCGCTCGCCCCACTCGGCGTCGCGCGGCGCCGTGTCCGGTCGGTAGCCGGCCGCAATCAGGCTCGCATAGAGGCTGTCGACGTCGGAATGATAGAAGATGACGCGTCCCCACCAGGACCAGTTACGCGCCGCGGGTTGTGCGACGAGATTGAGAAAGCTGGTTCCAGCCCGAAAGCTTGTAAACGCGGCGTCGTCGCCACCATGAACGATCTCGAATCCCAGCATGCGATAGAAGGCGACAGCCCGCGCCATGTTGTGGGTGGCCAGCGTCACGGCACTGATGCTCTCGATCATTGCACCACTGCTCCATTCTTCGTATCGGAACCATGTGCCTGCCGGCCGCGATATCTTAACAACGACCGGAGACGTCGGCGGCCTGTTTGGTGGACGTCGCGGCGGGCAGCAACCGGTGACACGTTCGCGATCGCGCTCTACTCTGCAATTGAACAAGCGAAGAGGCCGATCCATGGATGAGGATGGCAAAAACGATGTCATCGCAGCCACGATTGCCGATGCGGCGGCCGATTGTGGCATTTCGCTCGTCGCGAGCTTGCCTGACGGCTGGATCACCTCCCTGATCCGCCGGTTCGAGACCGACGCGCGGTTCCGCCACGTGGCGGTCAATCGCGAGGAGTCCGCCATCGGGCTGCGTTCGGGCGCGTTCTTCAGCGGCATCGGGGCATTGGCCTTGATGGGAGCGTCCGGCTTCCTTACCTGCATCTACGCCATCACGAAGATCAATTACACTTATCAGATTCCACTCCTCATAGGCATTACGCTGCGCGGCAGGCCGGGCGACCCTGCCAAATTCCACCAATCGAACGGGCTCTATCTGGAGCCGGTCATCCGGGCCATCGACATTCCGTTTGTGGCGATCGAGCGGGGCGCCGACATCGCGCGGCTCGCGACTGCATTCCGGCACAGCCGCGTGATGGCGCGGCCGGTGGTGGTCGGATTCACTCGCGAAGTGCTGCACGGCGAGGCCTGATATGGAGGTCTCACTGTCGCCCTCGTAGAATTTCCTTCAATCGCAGCGGCGTGATCGGCAGCTCCGTGATTGCGCCGGGCACGCCGATGGCGTCTTCCACCGCATTGGCGATGGCGGCGCCGACGGCTGTGATGCCGCTCTCGCCGGCGCCTTTGATGCCGAGCGGATTGAGGTCGGCCGGGAAATCCTCCGTCAGGATGATTTCCACCGGGGGTATTTCCCGCGCGGTCGGCAACAGGTAGTCCGCAAAGGTCACGGAAAGCGGATCGCCGCGCTCGCTGTACCGGAATTCCTCCAACAGCGCGCCGCCGAGGCCCTGGACGAAGCCGCCGACGATCTGCCCATTAACCAGCATGGGATTGATGGCGCGGCCGACGTCGTAGCCGATAATATAGCGCTCGATCGCAACAGCGCCGGTGTCGGGGTCGACCTTCACCACCGCGAGGTGGCTGCCGTAGGGATAGACCTGGTGCGCGGTATGAAACCAGCCGTCGGCGCAGAGGCCCGGTTCGCGGCCCTGGCGCGCCGGCGATGCGGGCAGCAACGCCGCCGCAATCGCGCCGAGCGGAATCGATGCCCCGCGGGACCTGCGCACCACCATCCCCTCGATGATATCGAGGTCTTCGGGAGCCGACTGCATGAGTTGCGCGGCCATATCGAGCGCCTTGTCCCGCAGCTTGAGGGCGGCGACACGCGTCGCTGAGGCCGTCATCACGGTCGCCCGCGACGCGTGGGCGCCGAGACCGAAAGCAATGCGATCGGTCTGCCCGTGGATCACCCGCACATCCCGATAATCGACGCCGATCATTTCAGCAGCCACCTGGGCCACCACCGTCTCGAAGCCCTGGCCCATCGAAGCGCCGCCGGTCACGACCTCGACCCGTCCGGATGTATCGACCGCAATCTTTACGCAGTCGGATGGCCCGAGACCGCTCTTTTCGACGTACATCGCAACGCCGGCGCCGACCAGTTCGCCGTTCTGGCGACGCCGCGCAAGGTCGGCCGTGAGCTTCGGCCATAACGCTTGCTTCAGTACCTTGTCGAGCAGGCCGATGTAATCGCCGGTATCATGCACAACCTCCTCGCCCAGCACTTCGAGCGCACGGTGGAACGGCATTTCGGCCGCCGTGATGGCGTTGCGCCGTCGCACTTCGATGGAGTCGAGCTTGAGGGCGTGGGCAATCGCCTCGATAAGCCGTTCGCGCACGAATGTCGTCTCGTAGCGGCCGGGCGCCCGGTAGGTCGCGGCGGGCGTCTTGTTGGTGAGGCGGAAATGACCGACCGAACGATAGGCCGGGATCCGGTAGGGTCCCGGCAGAATGCCGCTGATCATCGTGGCGACGCGGGTCGCGTGCGTGCGCACATAGGCGCCCTGGTCGTGCCAGAACTCGTCGTCAAAAGCGAGGATGACGCCGTCGGCGTCGACCCCGGCGCGGACGCGGTGGCGCTGCTGGCGGGAGTGATTGGCGCTAATGAAATGCTCCCGCCGGTCCTCGATCCATTTGACCGGTCGCCCGAGCCGCATGGCAGCGACGCACACCAGCACGTCTTCCGGATAGAGCTCGCCGCGCACACCGAAACCGCCGCCGACATCCGCTTCGTGGACATGAATCGAGGACAGCGGCCGGCGCAACATCAAGGCGAGCAGTTCGCGAATCCGGTGCGGCACCTTGGCGGCGCCGTGCAGCTCCAGAATGTCGCGCGCGGCGTCGTAGCGGCCAATTGCGCCGCGGGTCTCGATCGGCACGCCGCTGTGGCGGCCAATCTTGAGATCAAGGTCGATCACCTTGTGGGCGCGCGCCATCGCGGCGTCGACATCGCCATAGCCCTGACGGACGATGGCGGCTTCGGTGCTGCGGCCAGGTGAGAACTCGGCCGGCTGCGCGTCCGCGTCGAGCAGCACCGGCAGCTCCTCGATCTCAATCGCGGCAACATCTGCGGCATCTTCCGCGATGTAAGGATCGGCCGCGAACACCGCGGCGACCGGCTCGCCGACGTAACGCACGCGCTCGGTTGCAAGCACCGGCTGGCGATAGGGCTCAAGCCGCTCGATGCGGCCCTCGCGGAAATCGATCGGCGGAACGTCGGCGATGTCGGCTGAGGTCCACACCGCAACGACTCCGGGCATCGCGCGCCCCGCGGCAGCATCGATGTTGACGATGCGCCCGTGCGCAAGCGGCGAGCGCACGAGCCGCATGTGGAGCTGAAGCGGAAACGAGATGTCCCCGGCGAAGCGGCCGCGCCCGCGCACAAGAGGCGGGTCCTCAAGCCGAGGCATGGATCGGCCGATATAGGTTTTGGCCTTCATGGGCTTGGGCCTGTCTCGATGAAATGGATCGCGTCCTTTATCCGCAACCCGTGGTCGATCTTTTTTGACATGAGAATGGGGCGTCGGGTCAAGCCGGGATGAAAGCGCTTTTCATGGGTTGAGGCATTCCCGGGGGAAAGGCGGCGCACGGGTTTTTGATGGCGCTGTGCTTGCGACGTTGCCGCGCCGACCCTTCGCTTTCTCACGATGCTGGTGTAGTAAAAAGGTCCGTGCCGTCATGCGCAATCTGCACCACGACGTACAAGAGCTGATGACGAAGATTTGCATTCTAGCGTAACGCATCAAGTGAGCCGCCATGAAGCCGCGCCCCTATGGCCCGTTTCCGTACTCGCCCATCATCCGCCGGCCGAAGCTTTCATGGCCCGACAGCGCCAGGGTCGCGCTCTGGGTCATCCCCAATGTCGAGTTTTTTTCACTGGAGGAGCGTCCGGCCGGCTACGGCGCCGCCGCGAAGATCCCCGATGTCGTGATGTGGTCCGAGCGCGATTATGGCAACCGTATCGGCATATGGCGCGTGATGGAGGTGCTGGACCGCTACAGCATCCGCGCCTCGGTCGCGCTCAACAGCCTGTTGTGCGATCACCATCCGGTCATCATCGAGGAGGGCAACAAGCGCAGATGGGAATGGATGGGCCATAACGAAAGCAATACCCGCCGGTTGAATGACGCGCCGCCTGGCGAAGAGGCTCACATCATCAAACGCACCTTCGCAACGATCGAACGCGCCACCGGGATGCGGCCAAAAGGCTGGCTCAGTTCGGGATTGCAGGAAACCTGGGATTCGCTCGATCTCCTGGCCGCGGAGGGCTGCCGATATGTGTGCGACTGGTGCAACGACGATCAGCCCTATATCATGCACCTCGATGACGGCAGCCGCCTGGTCTCGGTACCTTATCCTCAGCAGACCAACGACAAGCCGGCCTACGAACGGATGCATGTATCGCCTGCCGAGTTCCGCGACATGATCTGCCGAACGTTCGACGTGCTCTATCGAGAGGGCGCCGATTCCGGTCGTGTGCTTCCAATCGCGCTCCACCCCTATATCAGCGGCGTCCCTCACCGCATTGGAGCGCTCGACGCGGCGCTTGAATACATCTGCCGGCATGAGGGAGTCTGGCGGACCACCGGCAGCGAGATTGCGGAGTTCTACCTGTCGCCTGCCGCGGCGGCGCATCGCGGAGAGGGTGATGGCTCGTAGCGCAGGCGTCATGGCCGCATATCTGCGGAGCGGATGGTGCGCCCGTTGTCTCAACGCCATCGCCTTTGCGGTCGCCGCGTCGCTCCTTTTCGCACCTCCCGTGGTTGCCGCTGAAACCGTCGTTGCCGGAGGGGTGTCGTCGGGCTCTACGAATCTGTGGCCCATCCATATCGGCATCCGCAAAGGCTTTTTTCAGGCCGCCGGCATCGATGTCGACCTCGTCTTCGCGCAATCGAACGCGAGCGTGATCCAGCAGCTTGCCGCCAACTCCATCAATGTGAGCGTGGGCAGCGGCCTGGTCGATCCGATCCGTGCGGTTGAGAAAGGCGCACCGGTCGCGGTGATCCGCATCGAAACCCAGAAGCCCCCTTATGCGCTCCTTGCCAGGCCGGCGCTCAAGTCCATCGCCGACCTCAAGGGAAAAACCGTCTCGGTGGGCGGACCAAAGGACATCACCCGGATCTTCTTCGAGCGCATGCTGGCTGCGAGCGGAGCACCAGCGGGCAGTGTGGACCTGATCTTCGCCGGCGCCACGTCGGCCCGCATGGCCGCACTGGAGTCCGGAGCTGCTGACGCCGCGCTGCTGACGACGCCTTATAATTTTCACGCCGAAGCGGCGGGGTACCGCAATCTCGGCATGACCGCCGAAATGGTGGACATGCCGTTTTCCGGCGTATCCATCAACCGCAACTGGGCCGGCCGCAACATGAAGACGGCGCAAGCCTACCTCACGGTCTATTCGCAGGCGATCCAGTGGCTGGACAATCCCGCAAACCGCCGGGAGGCCATTGACATCATGCTTGCCGTCAGCAGTCTCAAGCCGGAGGACGTCGAGAAGAGCTACGATTTTCTCCTCGGCGGGCACTTCTTTGAAACGACCGGGACGATCTCCCGGGCGCAGCTTGGCAAGGTGCTGGAAGCGCTGCAGGAGCTGGGCGATATCCCGCCCACCATGCCGGTCGACAGCCTGTTCTTGCCGGGATTGACGCAGGTCAGCGACTAAGGACACTCCGAACAATAACCACTACGATTATGGCGGGCGTGGCCTGATCGTGTAGTTCCATTCAGGATGGAACTCATCGCCAGTGATGTCGAGGCATTTCATTGCGGCTTTGCTGATCTTGATGCCCTTCTGGTAGTTGCGCGTGTCGAGCGCGCTTTCGACGTTGAGCCCGGTTTTGGTCG
>JAJPKK010000330.1 GCA_021323775.1 Hyphomicrobiales bacterium | reverse complement strand
GGTCCTGTAGCCACGTCGCCCGGTTCATCGATTCGCCCCCTCGCAGGGGCAGAAAACCGGACAACTCGTGTGCTACCTAACCCGGACAACTCGTGTGCTTACGACAGTTCCTGGCGCCGGGGTTGCGCAAGCCGAGGCGGCGCGCCTATATATTGACTATCCTCGTCATCTTCGATGGCAATAGGCTCCGCCCGCGGGCGGGACGGAGCGCAAGGAGAATTTACCATGGCGACCCAGCCCCTTATGCCGAAGGCAACCGCCGTCTGGCTGGTCGAAAACACGGCATTGACGTTCGACCAGATTGCCGACTTCTGCAAGCTCCACCCCCTCGAGGTGAAGGCCATTGCGGATGATGAGGGCGTTCAGAGCATCATCGGACGTGACCCCATTGTGAGCGGACAGCTCACCCGCGATGAGCTTGCCAAGGGCGAGGCCGACCCCAATTATCGGCTCCGGCTCGCCGAGCCGAAGGTGCATTTGCCCGAGCCAAAGCGGAAAAAGGGGCCACGATATACTCCGGTCTCGCGCCGGCAGGATCGCCCGAACGCCATCCTCTGGCTGGTGCGCAACCACCCTGAGCTGAAGGACAGCCAGATCATGCGTCTTGTCGGCACGACCAAGTCGACCATCGAGGCGATCCGCGAACGCACCCATTGGAACGCCCCCAACCTCGCTCCCATGGACCCGGTGACGCTTGGCCTGTGCTCTCAGATCGATCTCGATTTCGAGGTCCAGCGCGCCGCCAAGGACAAGCCGGCCGAGCCAGAAACCGGAGCAACCCTGCTTCCGGCCGAAGTTACGACCGCACGCCCTTCAGCGGAGCTCGAGCCCGCCGCAAGCCCGAAGGAAAAGGAAGGGGAAGAGGAGCTGGACGTCCAGGCCGTGCTCGCCAAGCTCAAGCAGATTGGCAAGAGCGAATAGGCTCAATTCTGCGCCAGCGACCGCTTCTCCAAAAGCTCGTTAACGTGACGCAGAACGTGATCGGCGACGATTGCGTGGCCTTCCGCGCTCGGGTGGAAGGCGCCGCTGTAGAGCGCCGCATAGACCGGCTGCAGATCATCGAAGACAGAGAGCTCCTCGCGATGAGTGTTGCCGGCAAGGAACGTATCGTTCGGGCTGCGAGCGAGCCGCCAATGGTGCGCATAGGGTAATGCGGCGGCCGGCGAGTAAGGCACCCACTGATCGGTTGCATGCGACAGGCGCGGCACGTTCATGTTGACCTGATCGACGAGCGGCTTCTGGGGATCTCTGGCGCAGACGCCGCGCCGCGCGAATTCCACCATATGGTCGACGATGAGATGGAAACCGGTGCCGGCGCCAGTGGCAAGCCCGCCGGGACAACCTGCCCTGCGGCCGTCCGTGATGCATTCGAGCCGCGCCTGCAGGTCGCGCACAAAGCTGGAGACTTCCTGGGTGCGCTCGCGGCTGTAGCGCAGTTTCGGATGCACATCGAGCCCGAGCGTCGGCTCGGCGCCGCACACATTGCCGGTTTCGTCGAACTGGATCGGTTCATAGGCGTTTTGCAGCACGCGGGACGGATCGACTCCGAAGGCGTCGCTCAAGGCTTCTTTGACGGCCCTCATGCGGCGGTCGAGCACGCGCAAATAGGCCTGCGATACTGAAGGAGAGAACCGCAGCTCCTGACCCACCAGGCCGGCGATTGGCGCGAGATCGCTCGCACTTTCGGTCATCGCATAGGCGACCAGCGGCCCGAAGCCCACATCGTTGCCGCCGACGGAGAGCAGGAAAACGTCGATCGGCCGCTTGCGGCTTTCCGGCGGGCACCATTGCTTGGTGAAGACCTGTTCGCCAATGGCGGTAGAGCCCGACCGATACACGGGCAGACGGTACGACACGGTCCGCGTCCGTCCGGCAGCGCCGGTCTTGCAGATCAGATCGCTCAATTGATCAAGCTGAGGCACGACCTTCTTCTGCGCGTTGGCGCCGGAGAATTGCTCGCGCGCGTCGCGCTCCGCGAACAGCCCTTCGACGATGTCGGCGCCCGAGCAGGCGAGACTGACGAAAGTCACCGCGCGGTGACGGTTCTCCAGCGCAAGTCCCATGCTGACGCGGAACGGATAGCCGTATTGAGAACGATGACAGTCCGGGCTCAGCCACTGCGGCCCGCTGCGATCAAACGCTTGCTGGAACTCTCGCGACGACAGCTTGAAGACGGTGCCTCTCTCCTCATCTTCCATGAGCCGTTTCGGCAGCGACTTGGGATTGATGCCGCTATCGGTCGCCGCGACCCCGTATTTCGGCGTCTCAAGGTTGAACCCCCGATAGGCGAGCTGCCGATCGTCCGCATTGATCGGATCGTAGACCATTTCGCGGGATCGGCTGAAGGTGACCGGCCGGTCGGGGTTGCTTTCGCCCGACGCGAAGCTGTCGCCCATGGCGACTACGAAGACATCTTCGACCGTCACATTTGGGTCGGCGAGCGTGGTCCCGTTCGGCAGCTCGACCTTGACCGAGACGCCTGAGGCGGATCGGTTGAGCGAGAACGGCACCCGCCGGATCACCAGCTTGAGGTTGCAGGCCTGCTTGCGGGTCTCGGGCGGGAGGCCCGCCCTCCTGGGCTGCCACGTCCAAACGCAGTCGCCCCCGCCGGCGCTCGCCAGGCGATCGGGCGCGATCCACATGACCACGGTGTGGGCATCCGGGAGGATATAATCCTCCTTCGCCGCGCCCCAGGAATACTGCCGGTCGCACGTCACCAGGTAGCGTCGTGGCCGGGCATTGCGATCGTAGCAGTTGAGGTCGACCGTCTGCGCAGCCCAGCCGAGCCTGCTCTTTTCAAAGCCCGGCCGGGCGGTGGCAAGGCAATTGTCCGGCGTCGAGGAATCCTTGCAATCGGGATCGTTGAGGCGCCGCTCGACCCTCCACAGGATATTTGCCGGCGGCGGCTGGACCGGCGAGCCGCGCACCGCGTTGAAAGCCTTCTCGTGTGCCTCGAACGAGGAGGCGCGCTTGAAGAAGCGATAAGGGTTCTCGACCTCCCAGAAGAGATCCGCAGTGTGCCCGGCTCTAATGCCAAAAATCTGCATCGAAACAATCAGGGTTGCAGTTACCAGCACGTTGGTCCGCATCCGTCGTTCTCCCCTCGCCCCTGGAGGCGCCATGATACGCGTTAGTGGCGCGGACAGTAAACAGAGTTCAGTTACGATGGTCCTCGATGCGGCATTTCCGATGCGTCGCATCAATCGCTAAAAATTCCCCCGGCTTGGAGAATGAGCAACGCTCGCCGCCTGCCTGTCAAAATACGGTAGGCGGCGCGACAAGTGCGACGCCCATGGGTATCTTTCGCGGCGGCGTGTTGGTGTCAAGCGTCGCCGTCCAGCCAGTATTCTGACGTCCGTTCGAATCGGTATGCCGGGCGATGCGTTCAAGCCGCGCCTTGGCACAGAGCAAATCCATGTTCTTGCCGCTGCCAATGATGTGGGCTTTCTCCCACGGGGCTTCGCCGTAGCAGCGGTTGCTCACGCGGGTCCAATTCGGCGCTTATTTGTTACCGATCACATGCGTTCGGTTCACGGAGCTGGCGCGGCGGGTCGGTCAAGGAGTGTCATGGCTCGACGCGGCCGCGCCCCTCCGGGGAAAACCGCCATGAAAGCAGCAGCCTTATCAGGGCGCCGCATAGGCCATCCACGACACGCCGAAACGATCGACAACCATGCCGAAGCGCGAGGCAGAAGGCTTTGGCCAACAGCATCTGCACCGCGCCTCCGTCAGCGAGGCCACCGAACAGGCGTTCGGCCTCGGCATCGGAGGAGGCAATCAGCGACAACGCAAAGCCCTGGAAGCGAGGCGTCCTTGGCAGCGACGGTCAGACGCCAACACGGGTGGTGTCGCCGATGCGCAGGTTTGCGTGCATTATCTTGTTTTCGCCGCCGGGCGGGCTCATGCCGGGGAATGCGGCTCCGAGGCGTCCTTGAAGCGGGCAAGCCTCGTCACCCCGGCGCCGAGCTTGGCGCGGTAGAACTCGATCGCTTCTTCGCAGGGGCCCTCAAAGAAACGGGTAAGCGTGGAGTTGCATGGCGTTTTCTTTTCTTCCGGTCTAATGGCCTGGGTCCAATGGAGCCGGTTGAGCAATGCCGGTGCCTGATTCATATTCCTCAAACAGAGTTTTGCTGCGGTTGCCGCTCACCCTGAACATCTTTTGAAAGAAGAGATTGTTTGGAATCTGAATTACGGCGCCGCCGTTCTCGCGGACGACAATGAACATCAGATTGATGTCAATCACCCGCCCGCTCAGATTCTCCGGCAGCATCTCTACTGTGTCGCCGAGACGGAACGGGCGCCAGAAGGCGATAAAAAAGCTCGCCGTTATATTGCTGATCATCGTCCAGGTCGCGAGGAACCCAACCCCGACGATGGTCGCGGCGCTGACCAGAACGGTCCAAAGCCCGCCAACGCTGACGCCCCAGATTTCCAGCACCAGCATCGCGGCAAGGACCCACAATGCGCCGATCAGGAAGCGCGTCGTGGTCAGCACTGTCTCATAGGGCAGCCGGAGCCGGGGCGCCAATTCCCGCAGCGAGTCTCGCAGCGGGCGCTTCAGCAGACAGCTGAGGACGAAAGCGCCGATCACGACCCCGATCGTCGCAAGGAGGTTGACGTTGTATCGGGCCAACCAGGCGGCAAAGTCATTCATCGGAGCGGCTCCCAAGAGTGGCCAACCAACGGCGTCGTTGTATGATCATTGGTTGATCACATTGCGCCGGAATGGGGCGGCACATTGACGCTCACCGCTTCCGCAATCCCTGGGTCGATCTCAGCGGATGACCCACACTGACGCCGAACTCCGCCGCGTTGGTTTCGCCCCAGCCGTAAAGCTCAGCGAGAACGCGCCGGAGCGACTGGGCCCGCTCCGCCAAGGCGTAGACCTCCGATTTGTCGCCACCCTCTCCTTTGCGGCGCTCGATAAGTCCGGCCTCGGTCAGCTCGCGCAGGCGCTGTGAGAGCACCTTATCGCTCAGGTTCGGCATGAAGTTCCGCAGCTCGGCGTACCGGAGCGGACCGAGCGACAGGTAGCACAAGATCACCGTTTTCCATTTCCCGCCGAGCACCTGCAGCGTGAATTCGGTGGGACAATTAAAGCTCTTGGCGAGTCTGTTGGCCATTTGCTGCCGCTCCCTTCCATCGCGCGCTCCCTTATCGCGGCCTGACGACCTTGCATAGGCCGAGGCTCGACTAACCAACTGGTGCGTTGATTATGCGCGACAGTCCGGTCATAGCCATCGCGGGCGCGTTCATCGAGCGCCTCTCGTCGCCCTAAATCACAGCCATAAACGCGGCGCCCAGCCGAGGAATAAGCCCAGGATAGCACGTGAACACTGTGAAGCTACGCGATCGATCGAATGCCGCTGTCCGGTTCACGCGCCGGGCCGTTCTTCGCGGCGGAGCTCTGGTCTTATCCGCAGCGATAATCCCCGGTGAGGGACACGCAGCGCCGAATCCCGCAAAAGAGACCGCCAGCCTGACGGCCTGGGTGCGTATCGGTCGAGACGGCTCCGTCACGGTCATCGCTTCCCAATCGGAGATGGGACAGGGGATTAGCACGACCTTGGCCGCTGCGATTGCAGACGAACTCTATCTGCCCTTGGAAAAAGTAGCGATCGCATTCGCCCCGTTTGCACCGGCTTATCGCGACCCGGTCTACAACTGGATGTTCACCGGCAACAGCCAGGGCACTTCATCTTTCTACCAGTTGATGCGCCAGATGGGCGCAGCGGCCCGAGAAATGCTGGTTTCTGCCGCGGCGGCGCGGTGGGGCGTTTCCGTCGACGGCGTCACTCTGGGCAACGGCAGGATTGCGCACCCGGACGGCCGCCGGACCTTGAGTTTCGGCGCGGTTGCGGCCGATGCCGCAAAGCTGCCGGTGCCAACCGCGCCGAAGCTCCGCGACGATCCGCCGTCCCCGGGGGGGGCGCTTCGTCGTTGGGATATCCCCGCCAAGGTCGACGGCAGTGCCGAATTCGGCATCGACGTGAGACTGCCGGGGATGCTCCTCGCAGCGGTGCGCCGCGCCCCGCGGCTTGGCTCGAAACTTGAAAAACATGACGCAGATTCGCTCAAATCACGGCCGGGCGTTGTCACGGTCCTGGAAATCTCCGACGGACTGATCGTCGTCGCCAGGACCTACTGGCAGGCGAAGCGGGCGCTTGAGGACGCAAACCTCGTCTGGTCCGCCGCCGGCAGCGAGTTTAGCAGCGCCACCGCATTCGATCAGGTGTATGCCCAGCGGCTGTCGTCCGGTCCTTTCTTCACGCATCTGGAGAAAGGCAGCGCGTCGTCCGCGATGGATGGCGCCACGAAACTCGAAGCCACGTATCAGCTTCCATTCGAAGCGCACGCCACGATGGAGCCGATGAACTGCACCGCCCACGTCGCCGATGGGCGGTGCGAGATCTGGGCGCCGACGCAAGGAGTGGAGCTGGCGCAGGCAGTGGCGGCGCAGGTGACGGGGCTGCCGCCTGAGCGGATCATCATACGCCGCACTCTGCTTGGCGGCGGGTTCGGGCGAAGACTGCTCGCCGACTTCGTCAAGCAGACGCTGGTCGCCGCGATGGCGGTCAAGCAGCCGGTAAAGCTGATCTGGTCGCGCGAAGAAGACATGACGCACGACTTCTACCGGCCCGCCGTGCTGCACAGGATCGCCGGCGCGCTCGACTCCTCCGGATCGGCTGTCGCCCTTTCGCACCGCGTCGTCTCGCCCTCGCAGATGCTCTATATTTTCCCCCGCAGCATGCTCGGGGACATCAAGGATTGGACTGAAGCGGTCGCGCCTCCCGAAAAATTCGACACCATGGCAGTCGAAGGAATTATCGAACAGCCTTACGACATTGCCAATCAGCTCGTGGAACAGCATCGTCTCGAACTCGACATTCCGACCTCGGTTTGGCGCACGACCGGCCACGGACCGAATAATTTCGTTCTCGAATGCTTCGTGGACGAGCTGGCGGCAGCCGCGAAACGCGACCCAGTGGCATATCGGCGATCGATGCTGCGATCGGACAGGCGGGCGCTCAACGTCCTCGATCTGGTTGCAGTGAAAAGCGGCTGGGACCGCCGATCTCCCAGCGGAGCGGCGCGCGGCGTGGCTTTGGCCAAGGCATTCGGCGGCTATGTTGCAGCCGTCGCGGAGGTCTCGGTCCGAAACAGCCGGCTCTCCGTACGCCGGCTGACGATGGCCGTGGATTGCGGGCGCCTCCTCGATCCCGGCATCGCCGCGTCCAATATTCAGGGCGGCGCGGTGTGGGGCCTGTCGGCCATGCAAACCGAAATAACCTTTGAGCGCGGACGGCCGATGCAATTGAACTTCGATGCTTTCGAGCCGCTGCGCCTTGGGCAGACGCCTGCGATCGAGGTCCACTTCGTCGCGAGCGACGACAAACCGGGCGGCACTGGAGAACTCGGCCCGGTTCCGGTGCCGGCAGCAGTGTGCAATGCAGTCTACGCGGCCACAGGACAGCGAATCCGCGCGCTTCCGATCTCGCGTGCCGGTCTTTCATTCGCATGAGGCGCTGATGATCAAACTCAACGTTAATGGGCGCGCGGCGACAGTTGACGCCGACCCGGACACGCCGTTGCTGTGGGTGTTGCGGGAGCACCTCGGATTGACGGGCACGAAATACGGCTGCGGCATCGCGGCCTGCGGGGCCTGCACGGTTCACGTGGACGGCGGTGCGGTTCGCTCCTGTTCGTTCCCGGTGGGGGAGGCCAAGGACCGGAAGATCACCACGATCGAAGGGCTGTCGCATAATCGCTCGCATCCGGTGCAGAAGGCCTGGATCGCCGAACAGGTGCCGCAATGCGGCTACTGCCAGAGCGGCATGATCAT
Organism: Hyphomicrobiales bacterium; assembly: GCA_021323775.1. Taxonomy (GTDB): domain Bacteria; phylum Pseudomonadota; class Alphaproteobacteria; order Rhizobiales; family Xanthobacteraceae; genus JAJPKK01. The sequence continues at coordinate 25,828 of JAJPKK010000330.1, read as the reverse complement.
GGCGGTCGCGGCTCTGCTCGCCGAGAAACCGCGTCCGACCGACGCCGACATCGATGCTGCCATCACCAACATCTGCCGGTGCGGAACCTATCAGCGTATCCGCAAGGCGATCCATGTCGCGGCAGGATTTTCTCAATGAGCAAAGACAAGTCGGTGCCCGCGATCCGCCAGTTGTGCGTGGGTATGGCCGTCAGCATCGTCATTGCGACGGGGGCCGTGGTGTCCGTCCAGAACGCTGCTGCGCAAAATCGACTGGAGGAGGGACGAGAAGAATTCCGCCAGATGGCGACGGTCTTACAACATCCGCGCTGCATGAACTGTCACGTGCGCGCAGATTTCCCCCGGCAAGGGGACGACCGGCGCCGCCACAGCATGAACGTGACGCGCGGGCCCGCAGATCGCGGCGCGCCTGGCCTTCATTGTTCAACGTGTCACCAGTCGAGCAATCAGGCCGCCTCGGGCGTGCCGGGAGCGCCCGACTGGCATCTGGCCCCATTGCGAATGGCGTGGGATGGTCTTTCGGCCGGCGAACTCTGCCGCGCGCTGCTCGATCCCGCTCGCGGCGGCATGAAGCCTAATCAATTCATCCCGCATTTCCAGACCGGGCTGGTGCGGTGGGCATTCTCGCCGGGCGCGGGTCCGCACGGCGAGATGCGCAACGCGCCGGCAGTTCCCTACGAGCGATTCATGGCGCTCACCCGCGAATGGGTGGAGCGCGGCGCGCCATGCCCCGATCAATGACCTACAGCGGATTCCGGTCATGCCCACCCTCGGGTCTCAACACACCGCTTCTGTAGAGGGGGCCCGTCTTTTCTGGGCCTTGCTTTCACCCGTGCATGAAAGATCGGGGTACCGGGTTTTCGCCCCGGACCGGATACAAGCGGTGATCCCGCATTGCGCATTCACGGCCCAGTCCACGATCATGTCCTGCCGTTGCCATCCCGACCGGCCGTCCCGTCCACCACAGTTTCGCGCCGTGCTCGCCGCCGTCAAGGCGTGGCCTGGCAAGGCAGTGCTTGTGGCTGCGCCCCGCGACGGCCAGCCTTCTACGCGAAAGGCCGCGCGCCGGTGGGCACGGCGCTTCGCGCCTTTGCCCACCCTACAAGCGATTCCACTCGACCGGGAACCGCTATAGTCGACGGGGGCCAGCCTTTGCCGACCCTGCGACGCTTCCATACCACGGCAACCGGGCTTTGACGGCAGCCTCAGGAGCGCCGTCGCGCGATCATCGGCAATCCGCGCCGCGGCCGAAGCGTGATGCGATGCAGCGGCCACACCACGTGGCCGGGCGCCACCTCAAGCTCGAACTCGCGCATGACGGCAGCGACCACAATCATCGTCTCTTGCAGGGCAAATACGGAGCCAATACAGCCGCGCGGCCCCGCCCCGAAGGGCATGTAGATATAGCGGTCAATGCTAGCCCGCCCGGGCGGCAGAAACCTTGCGGGATCGAAGAGATCGGGCTCTTTCCACCACAGGCGGTGCCGATGCAGGACGTAGGGCGCAATGACGATCATGGCGCCGCGCCGGATCGGCGCCCCGGCAAGCTCGTCGGCGCCGGCTGCAACGCGGCTGATGGCCGCGAGCGGCGGATAAAGCCGCAGCGCCTCTTCGACCACCGCACGGGTTTCGACGAGGCGGTCGGGAAGCGTCTCGGCAGGCCCGTCAAGCTCGCGCGCCGCCTCTGCGGCTATCCGCTCGCGCCAGGGGGCTGATTGCGAGAGCAGAAACAAGGTCCAGGCTATCGCATTCGCAGTCGACTCGTGGCCCGCCGACATGAAGGTAATGACATTGGCGCGAATTTCCGCGGAACTCAGCGGGCGCCCGGTTTCAGGATCACGCGCGTTTAACATTAGCGTCAGCAGGTCGCGCTGCGGGTCGATCGCCCTGATATCCGAGCGAGCGCGCTTGGCGATCATTTCGTCAACGCCCTGATGGAACAGGCGGACCGCCGCGCGCGTGCGCAACCGCCCGACCCGCGGAACGAAATCGGGCAGATTCAGGAGGTCGAAGGGGTCGATGCGTCCAAGTGAATCGAAATAAATCCTCATCGCGGCGCGCAGCTCGCTGCCGTTTCCCGCAATGCCATCGGAAAAAATCGTGCGCTCCAGGACCGCCAGGGCGAGTTCCGTCACGTCGTCGGTGACATCTATCACCTCGCCGTCGTGCGAGCGCCATCGCTCGACAAGATGGCCGGCCGCGCGCAGCATCGCCGGCGCGAAGCCCCTGACGCTTCTGAGCGCGAGCACGGGCGTGAGCGCACGGCGCTGCACGCGCCATTGATCATCTTCCGCGGTGAGCAGCCCGTTGCTCAATACGGCGAGCATCCGCTTCTGGAACGCGTCCTTGGGATAATTATTGCGGTTATCGGAGAGCACCCGGCGAATGGCGGCAGGATCGTGGACGACGGCGATCTCACCAAAAGGAAGCCGCGTGGTGACGATTGCGCGTTCGAAATGTTCGCTGGTCCACGCTTCGATCGGGTTATTCCATAGCGTTCTCAAAAATGAGAGAGGCCGCAACGGCTCGGCCTGCGGCACCGGAGCTGGCGGACGGAAGAAGCTGTTCTCTGGCAAGGTCAACCCCCAAAACACACTTAAACGATACGAACTTTAGCGTTTCCTTCAGTCCCCTCCGCCGCCAGGGCGAGCATTTACGACAGACGGCTGCTCGGCTTGCGAGTTTGGCCGGCCCTCAAAGGCCGGTACCTCGACCGAAGAGCCTCGCCGCCGCGGCGCCTTCGAGATGATCCTGTGCGCAATCTGACGCCAGTTGAAGCGACGCGCGCGACCGGAACTGTGTTGGTGCACGCAGGCGTCTCCAGCGGGGTTGCCGTTAAAGCAACCACGATATCGGATGACGGCCCAGACCAGCGGGTTGCAGTTACGCCAAGCCTTTTCAACTTCGCGCACCAGCACGCCGCCCACGATTTCGGGCGGATCGCCGAAAAATTCGGGCATAACGTCGGACATCCTGGCGTCTTGCAGTATGCCGAATTTGGAGAATCCTCCCATCAGCGGCGACCTTAGCGCGAACACCACTCTGGAAATCCGCGTCTCGCGTATCGGAAATGAACACATCGCGCACGGCTCGACGGTCGAATAAATCGTGCAGTCGCTGAGGTCGTTGCGGCCGAGCACTCGCTGCGCCTCCGACACCGCCACCAGCTCGGCGTGGCGGGTGACGTCAGCGTCCCGATCGACCCGATTCAGCGCCTCCGACACAATGCCCTCTCCATTGCAGACGAGCGAGGCGAACGGAAACTCGCCATGCCTGCCGGCGGTTCTGGCGAGTTCAACACAACGCTCCATCATCTTCAGGTCGATGTCGCTGACGATCGGTCGATCCATGGCGGCTGCCTGTCAATAGCTGGTTCAGGGCTCTCGCCGCCGAACATTGATTGATTCTGTCGAATTGACTGGCCGCGTCGACTACGCGTCCTCGCGCGGACGCGACCGGCTGAAAGTCCGTGCCGCTACCCGCGAAAGCACAGCCTCAACTGCTCATGCATGATGCGAGGAACGACCAACTTTTTGGCCCGGTCAGATTTTGTTCCTGGGACTGCCTCTGGCAGTCGGTCCATTTGTCTTTCTCTTTCGCCCACTCGGCCTTTGCCCAATTCCATTGCCTCGATGTCCAGTTGGAGAGGCCGTCAACAACGGATGACATTGATGATGAGGGCCTGGGTCCTTTGGAGACATCATCGACGTTGGGTGAAATCGGCGGCGTTGGCGCCGGTTGCGACGCGCCCTCTCCGGCTCCCCGGCTCGTTCCTTGTGCCTGCGCGGCGAGGGGCAAACTGACGATGACGAAGGTGGCAACTGCAAGGATCTTCATCTTCATGATTGCTCATTCTTCCTATGTGATGAGGCCGCTTCCTATATGATGAGGCCACAGGATTACGCCGCTCGCATAATTTAGGTGACGAAATATGACGAACCTGACACAAAATGCGGCGCGGCGTCGCATTTTTCCATAATGCATTGCAGACCGGCAATTCGAGCAAATCGACGGATAAAATGTCTGTGAGAGCGGAACAGCCGCCTGCGGAGGTTAGTTTACGACGGCGTAGGCCGTGCCTGCGCGCCGAGTGGCCTGCGGCGCTCCGCGCTCCTCTACATCAACTGCGGCGCCGCGGCCTCTCGATTCTATCCTCCCGTTCGAGGCGAGTTTTTTCAGCATTCGACCAAGCCCATCATTTACTTCCAGGAAGGCGACGCCGCCGCCATGCCGTTCGCAGCCGACGCATTCGAATTCATCGTGTGTCGTGCGGCGTTCAAGAACTTCAGCGATCCGATCGGCGCGCTGCATGAGATGCATCGCGTGCTGCGGCCCGGGGGCACGGCGCTCATCCTGGACATGCGCAAGGATGCCTCCCGCAAGTCGATCAACGAAGAGGTGGCGAAGATGCATCTGGGCCGCATCGATGCGTTCCTCACCCGCACCGCGTTGTCCGCACTGAGGAAGCGGGCTTATTCGAAGCTCGATTTCGACCGGATGGCGCAGGCGACGCCGTTTGGCCGATGCGACATCCGGGAGGAGCCGCTCGGCTTCGAAATAACGTTGAGCAAGCAATCGGGCAAGCGACGGCGCCCATCATCTGCTGAGCAGCCAGAACAGTGCGCTGAGGACGATGCTGATAAGGATGCAGGTGGCGAGCGGAAAGTAGAATGTGACGCCGCCGCGCTGGAATACGATGTCCCCAGGGAGACGCCCGAGGCCGATGCGGGACAATATTGGCCATATGATCCCGACGATAAGGATCACCAATCCAAGCCCGATCAGAAAGCGCTGCCCATCCATTGGGGTTGAGCCTCCAGCGAACACGTGGGAGCGGCGCGGCGCGGCTTCAAGACCCGAAGTGCGCCCCAACTCGCTTGGATTGCAGGCCGCTGCCGCCGGTGCTGCGGGATGCGGACTTCCGCGCCCGTGTGGTGTAAGCTTTCGCCGAAGGCGCAACTCTGCTGCAAAGCGCCATAGGGGAGGAGTGTCATGACAAAGCGCAATGACCCGATCCGCGCCGCATTGTTGGCGAGCAGCGCGCTCGCAATAGCATCGTCCGCATTCGCCGCCGAGGTGACGCCGGAGCGACTCCTCAATGCCGACCGCGAGCCGCACAATTGGCTGATGAACCACCGCACCTATGACGGGCAGCGCTTCTCCCCGCTTGCCCGCATCACCAGGGACAACGTCAGGAACCTCAAGCTCGCTTACGCGGTGCCGCTCGGCGGCGCTACCGGCAACGAATGGCTTGAGGCCACGCCGCTGGTCGAGGACGGCTTCCTCTATATGACCGACGCCTGGGGCGTGCTCTACAAGATCGATGTGCGCTCGGGCGACGTTGGCCGTATCGTCTGGCGCATGGAGCCCAAGCAGGAACGGCCGCAAACCAACCGCGGTGCGGCGCTGTGGGGCAATTTCGTTATCACGTCCGCCAACTGGCCGGCCCGCATCATCGCAACCGATAAGGAGACCGGCAAAGTCGTTTGGGAAGCCAATATGACAACCGACCAGCCGGAGCTGCGCATCACGGCGGCGCCGCTGGCGGTCAGGGACAAGATCATCGTGGGCGCTTCCGGCGGCGACAATGGCGTGCGCGACTATGTGGCGGCGCTCGACGCGGCGACCGGAGAGCTGCTGTGGCGCAAGTTCACCATACCGGCGCCCGGCGAGCCCGGCAGCGAGACATGGAAGGGCAATACCAACGCCTGGCGGACGGGCGGCGCCGCCGTGTGGGTTACGGGCACCTATGACCCGGCGACCAACCAGACGTTCTGGGGCACGGGCAACCCCGTGCCGATGTTCGACCCGTTCTATCGCCCCGGCGACAACCTCTACACCAACAGCGTGATCTCCTGGGACCCGGAAACCGGCCGGATGAACTGGTTCTTCCAATTCACCCCCGGCGATATGTGGGACTATGACGAAGTCGGCACCCACATCCTCATCGATGGCGAGATTGCCGGGCAACCGCGCAAGCTGATCACGCACTCGGCCCGCAACGGCTTCCTCTATACGATGGAGCGGGCAAACGGCGCCATTGCGCTCGCCAAGCCTTATACGGAGGCGAACTGGACAAAAGGCATCGACCAGAAGACCGGAAAGCCGATCGACTATGACCCGGCGAGAGACATCCAGACCTACGCCGGCGTCGGCAACTTCAGCTCGGTCGAGCCGCCCAAGAGGGTTTGCCCTTCGCTGCTGGGAGGCAACAATTATTGGCCGAGCTCGTTCAGCGCGCGCACCAAGCTTCTCTACATCCCGGCGATTTCGAATTGTTCGACCATCACGATCGACCGGGAGAAGCATAATCCTCAGAGAGGCTGGAACGGAGGCCAGGCACAGACCAGCGAACGCTGGGAAAGCGACCTGATTGCCGCCGACCCGACCACGGGCGAACTCAAGACGAGCGTCCACCTGCCGTACTCGAACTTTTCTGGCGCTCTGACGACGGCAGGCGGGCTCGTCTTCCTCGCACTGCTGGACGGCACGGTGGCCGCCTATGACGACACCACGCTCGCTGAGCTTTGGAAGATCAATGTGGGCTCGGGCTTCTCGGCGCCGCCGATGACCTTCGAGGTCAACGGCAGGCAGTATGTCGCGATTGCGTCAGGGCCGAGCCGGGTTGCCAGGCAACGGCTCGCCAACACGCCCGAACTCAAGGAGATGCGTCACGCCACCGTGCTTTATGTGTTCGGGCTATAAACGAGGCCCCGGCCTCCAGTCGACCTGAAAATAAAAGGGCCTCGGCAAATGCCGAGGCCCTCGCCGTCTGGCCCGATCGGACCAGACTACACCAAACCCGCAGCTGACCATCACAGCCTCGCACTCAAGACCTTGGCCAGAGTGCACTCAACACCGAGGCGGTGACGATTGAGCGTGACTGACCTGACGCGTTCCGGTCGCACGGAAGCGTTGCAGGGCGGGCAAAGCCAACGGGTCCGGTTCAACCAGCCCTGATGACGTGCTTCCGCGCGCCCACCCTGCAAGTCATTCCGGTCGACCGAAAGTCGCTCCAACACCAAAGGGGTCACGCGCGGTCGCCAGGTTGGCGCCAGCCCCTTTCAGCGAGCGCGCTGTGTATCGCACGCTCGTTGGCTTTCATCTGTGCTGAAGATTGTTCTGGGTCGGCTGCTTCCTGTTATTCTGGTGTCTAAGCAAAGCAAGCGGGCAAGGCTCGACTAGCATCCGCACCCGAACGCCAGCGGTCGATAGAATGGCCTATACGCTGCAAACGCAAATGGTCGATAAAATGGCCTGTACATTGCGAATGCATAAGGCCGATAGAACGGTCTATACATTGCAAATGCATAAGGCCGATAGAACGGTCTATACATTGCGAATGCATAAGGCCGATAGAACGGCCGATAAATTCTGTACCTGGGGAAATACCCTGCGTAAGCGTAAAATGGTCGATAAACCCGATATATCGGACGGTAGGCTGCATACGCATAAGGCCGATAATGGTACCGCTGATAATACCCGTAGTAGCCATAGTATGGACGATGGTACCTGACGTAACCGTAAGCGCCGCAGCCGCCATAACTGACAATCGGCGCGTAACCGTAAGCGCCGCAAGCCGAAGCCGGCGTGGCAGCAAATGCGAGACCTGCACTGAGGGCCGCCAGCGCTGCATAATTTTTAGTGTTCCACATAGTCATATCTCCCTGCGGAAATCTTTCCGCTTTCGAGTTGCTTTGTTCGTCAACGTCGAAGCGGGATGAATGTTTTTAAGTCAGCTGTTCTTTTGGGGTGGCTGGATGACGCAGCAACGCAGCGTCATTCCTGACAAACCATTCATCATTATTCCTGACGAATCATTCATCATCACTCACGCTGGTGCAGCGCCTTAAGGTTTCGGCGGAGGACGAGTCTTTCCGGTGAGCGCGCCCATTCCTTTGTATATGAAACGTTGGAAGTGCCGGCCGTCGAGGTTTTCGCCGACATAGATGTTGCGTTTGCTGTCGACTGCGCGCGCATGCGGCGCGTTCGGCGCTCCGCCGAAGATCCCTTGTTGTCCGATGCGATCGACAACCTCGAGCGTTTCACGCAGGAGAATCCGGACGTGGTGATTCGCGCCACCGATCACATAGAGGAAGCGCTGAGCCGGCGAGAGTGCAAGCCAGGAAGCTGAGCCGGCGAGCAGCGTTCTCGGCGCGACGAATGCTTCGCGCACGAACGTACCGTCTGTGTATGCGGCCGTTGACAAAAGCGAATCGAACGCCTGCAGACGCCGGAGTACCTCTGGATCGGATGCGCCGATAGCCGAGCGCCTGCCCATCGGATTGTGGACGTGGACCCCGGGGGGATCTTTGTCCACCGCAACGTCGCCAACCTCGCACCGCCTCAACATTCCAATTACCTGTCCGTGCTGCAATTCGCAGTCGGCGTCTTGAACGTAAAGCGCATCATTGTTGTGGGGCACGATGGGTGTGGCGGAGCGAGCGCTGCAGTCGACAGCAAGCGACGCGGTCTCGGGCGGATCAATTGGCTGCCACACGCGTTGATGATATGGGCGGACATCCGCGCGGCTGGGGTATAGGTTCACCGCTAGGAGAGCTTTATGCCTGAAAAGCGTACAATCGAAAGGGCTCGAAGAGCCAAGCGTATGGGCAAAGCGCCAACAACGCAGGCAGGTGAGTTTGTGCGCGAGGAGATCCGCCACGTTCGCCGCGGCGAACACGGGGCGAGGTCTCCGCAGCAGGCGATTGCGATCGGCCTTTCCAAGGCCAGGCGCGCCGGGGTCGCCCTTTCGCCGCCACGAAAAGGCAAAGCCCAGGAGCGCACTCGTAAGAGCGCGAAATACGCCTATGAGGCAGGCCAGGGCAAGCGCAAGACGCACCGTCGACCGCGCGTCTCCCGCGCAGTCTCGCGGGTTCTTGAACGTGAACCGCGAAGCAGTGCATCGCGCAGCGCGATCTCGCGCCAGGCGAGGCGCGCCGCCGCTCGCCGCACCGACGCGCAGCGCTCCGCGGCTGCCAGTAAGGCTGTAAGGACGAAGGGAGCGGCCGGCGGCTCGGCCGCCGCTCGCAAAGCGGCTCGCACGAGGGCGCGCGGTAAAGGCATAGCGCGAAGATGACTGCCGCTGCCGCGACTTCACAACGGCCGAGATTTTCCGCCTTTGCTGCAATTCCGTGGGCCGGAAAGTGACCAGCAGGGCATTATCGGGAGTAGAACTGCCTGCGTGCAAAGCAATGCCGCCTCGCCGCCGAAGTGGGCGAGTAAGCGGTGTTCGCCGCCGCGAAGCATTGGCGACGCCTCCTGCGGTCCCGCACGCAGGAAGGCGGGAAGGGGCCGCTCAACTCACTCCGCGGCAGCGCGTTTTGCCGCTACGATCTGCTCGGCCGGCCTGCCGGTGAGTTCCGCCATGTGGTCGAACTTGAAAGTAAAGCTGCCGACGCCGGCAGTGGCCGAGCGCACTTCGATGATGAGATCGCCGATCTCGCTTTCCGGCATCATGGCGCGGACGACATCCCAGCCCTCCCAGCCCTCGCGCGTATCGAAACCGAGAATCTGACCGCGGCGGCCAGACAGGATCGCGTTGATCTTGGTGGTCGCGTCTGAGGGACACACGATCTCCACCATATGGATGGGCTCCAGCAACACCGGCTGGCATTGCGGCAGCGCTTCAGTGATGCCGATGCGGCCGGCGATGCGGAACGCCATGTCGGAGGAGTCGACTGCATGGTAGGAGCCGTCGACGAGGGCCACTGCGATGTCGACAACCGGAAAGCCGAGCGGCCCATGTTTCATCGCATCGAGGATGCCTTCCTCCACTGACGGGATGTAGTTGCGCGGCACGACGCCGCCGGTGATCTTGTCCTCGAACACGAAGCCGGAATTGCGCGGCAGCGGCTTGATGTCGAGCACGACGTCGCCGAACTGACCGTGCCCGCCGGACTGCTTCTTGTGCCGGCCGCGCTGCTGGATCGGCTTTCTGATGGTTTCCCGATATCCGACCGTCGGCTGGCGGCGCTCGATCGCGATGCCAAAACGCTCGGCCAGTCGCTCGGTTGCGACGCGCAAATGCATCTCGCCCTGGCCCCAGATCACCATCTCTTGAGCCTCGGGGTTGTTGATCACGGTGAGGGAAGGATCTTCCTCGAGCAGCTTGGCGAGTGCGAGACCAAGCTTCACGTCATCCTTGCGTTCCTTCGCGGAGATCGCGATGGCGAGCACGCCGGGATAGGGCCTCACGGTCGCGAGCGCGGGGTGCGGCTGCTTGCCCGACGACAGCGTGTCGCCAGTCCTGGCGCCATCGAGCTTGCCGAACGCGACCGTCTCCCCGGCACTTGCCGCGCCGCGCTTCTCGGTCGATTGCCCCAGAAGTTTCGACACGCCGGAAACCCGCCCCGCCTCCGCGGTCGGCGAACTCAGCGTGACGCCGTCGCCAATTTGTCCATTGAGCACTCGCGCCACGGAAAGCTTGCCGCCATGGGTCGTGTGGAAGGTTTTCAATACGAATGCGACCGCTTCGCCGTTGGTCTTGACGCCCAGCCGCTTCGCCGTTGCCGCGACGCCGGGCGCCTCGTGGCGCAACGCCTTCAAAAGCCGCAGGATGCCGTTGGTGCGGCTGGCAACGCCCATCAGCACAGGACACACCACCCCTTCGCGAAGCTCCTTGGCGAGATCGTCGAACACGCGGTCGCGCGGCGGTGGTATGTCGGCGAGCAACTGCTCCATCAACTCGTCGTCGTGGTCGGCGAGCGTCTCCAGCATGCTGAAGCGGGCATCCTTCAACTCGGCGTCAAGCCCGTCGCCATCGAGCGTGATCACCTCGGATGGCGCGTGCTCCCGATACACATAGGCTCGCTCAAGCGCGAGGTCGATGAAGCCCGTGATGATCTCGTTCTTGAAGATCGGAATCTGACGTAACAACAGAGGTACGCGAGAAGCCGGCTGCAGGAGCTTGAGGCTTTCGCGCATGTCCTTGTCGGCCTTGTCGATCTTGTTGAGGAAAAGGAAGCGCGGGATTTTCAGATCTTCGAGTTCACGCAGGATAAGCTGCAGCTGCGCGACCTTGCGGTCATCAGCCTCGCACACCACCACGGCGGCGTCGATTGCCGGCAGCGCAGCGCGCATGTCGTGGACGAACTCAACCGAACCAGGGCAGTCGAGAAACGTGTAGCTGTCGCCCATGAACGTGGTCGTGGCGACCGTGAGCTCCACGCTCATCTTGTGGTGACGGGCTTCTTTGCTGGCGTCGCCGACCGTGGTTCCGGCATCAACCGTGCCTTGACGCTGTATGGCGCCGGTGCGGGCCAGAATCGCTTCCAGAAGCGTGGTCTTGCCGCTCTGGAACGGCCCCACCAGCGCAATACACCGTGGGCCTCTGGGCCCGCTTTCCTTGTCTCCCATAAACTGCCTCCCTCGATGGTCGAGATCGGTCCCTCCGCCCGGTCTGTCTTGCTATCGTTTCAGGTGAATCGGGGCGTTGGCAAGTGCGCATTTTGACGGAGGTGTGACGTTACGGAATAGCACAGTTTTCGTTGCTCCAGGTCTGTGCGGAGAGCGGCTCACATCGGGGTGCTTTGCCCGCTTTCCTGGTCCAGACGCTGATGCCCTGCCCCATGGATCGCTAGGAGGAAACTGACCCGGCAGGACCGCGCCACCGGGTAGCAGAAGTTTCATGCGCTGCAGGTCGGGCCAGGCCCGGTGGAAAACTTGCAAGAAAGACCAATCGTTAACAAGGGACCATTTCGGTACGCCGGAACAATGCTCACCAGCCGCGAAAAGGTTCCGAGCCCAGCAGAAAAATCTCTCGGCCGACCGGGCCGACACCGCGGGGGAAATTCACAAATTCGAAAACGCGAAAGCCCCGGACGGGCCGGGGCTTTCGATCATCATGCCAAACGTGATCAGTGGTGCCGGTGATGACGCCGGCGAGGCGCCAGCGGACGATCCACCGAAGTCAGCTGCAGGTCTGTCAATCCGGCTGACACGTTGAGGCCGGTCTGCGCTTCGGCGCTGACAGGCTGCAACGCGATGCTGTTATTGGAACCGCCCACCAGCGCGTTGGCGCCGAGGCCGATCCCGACCGAGGCGTTGCCCTGTACGCCGCCGTAGTTGCCGGCGAGATCCCCGGGATGAATCACGGCGGTCGGTGCAAACACGGCCCAGCCCAGCGATACGTTTTGGGTAACGCCGAGATCGACCCCGATGCGCCGGACGACTCCGACATAGTGATGCTGCGGACCGCCGCCGGACGGGACGAACACGCACTGGAAGTTAAGCGTCGCCCCGATTACGAAGCCGACGCCACCCGGGCTGCGGCAGGTAAGCCCACCGACCTCGACATTGGCCTGGGCCCCGGTCGATGCGGTCGCCATCAGCAGTGCCGCTGCGATCGCGGAAAAACATGTTACTCGTACTGTCATGACAATCTCCCCGTTGCGTGGATGAGCCCTTCTACATCGAAAAATCCGCGCGTCAACGCACCCAGCGCAGATCAATGCCGGCGACGCCGGCAGCCACATTCAAACCGGATTGGCCCTGCAGCGAGACCGGCTGCAACTGAACGGTGCGGTTGGAGCCGCCGACAAGCACGTTGGCGCCGAGGCCCGCCCCTACGGTCGCCTCGGCGGTGGCGCCGCCATAACTTCCCGCCAGCGCGCCCGCCGGCCGGGAAGTGGGCGCATAGACGAGCCACACCATCGCGCCGCGATCGGTGACGCCGATATCAACACCGAGCTTGGTCAGCGTACCGGCATAGAACTCGACCGGCCCCGGAGCCGACGGCGCGAAGGTGCAATTCAGCGTTCGCTGGGAGCCGAAGATCAGGCCGATGCCGCCCGAAATATCGCACGTGAGTTGGCCGACCTGAGCCCGCTCCTGTGCAGCCGCCGCCCCGGCGGCCATCGCGGGCCAAGCCGCGATCACCGCGAATTTCGCGAACTGTCGCATAAACGTCCCCTGCCCCTGGAACCCTCCCTCCCCGCCACGCCGCAAGCTTTCCGGCATGCGGCGTGAGAAAGAGGACTAGTTGAGCGCTTCCGAAATTCGAAGCATATGGAGCCCGCCCGGAAGGCCGCGTTTACCGGCCCAAGTTGGGGTCTCGAATTGATAGGTTTCATGGAATCGCTGAACTAGCCGCCAAGCGGATCTCTGTAGCGAGCTCCGCCCGCCCCCGAGTTGATCTACGGCAAAAAGCGAGCCGCGCCGCTTTCGCCAGCCTCCACAAATCCGATCAGAATGCGGCGGAATTGCGAGATTTCCCTTTCATTCGCTATGGCTCGACGAATCAACGCAGGCTCGCACAAAAGCGCTGGATGCGCTCGCATGCCTGCTGCAGCGACGAGGTTGCGGTCGCATAAGAGATCCGGAAGGCGGGGCCGACCCCAAAGGGCGTGCCCTGCACCACCGCGACGCCTTCCGACTCCAGAAGCTCGGTGACGAAATCCTCATCCGTGTTGATCCGGTTCCCGGACGGGGCGGTCTTGCCCATGGTCCCCGCGCACGAGGGGTAGACGTAGAATGCTCCCTCCGGCTTGGGGCATTTTATGCCCTTCGACTGGTTCAACATGGCGACGCACAAGTCGCGGCGTTCCTTGAAGATTTTGTTGTGCTTTGGAATAAAATCCTGAGGACCGTTGAGCGCCTCCACAGCAGCCCACTGCGAAACAGCCGCCGGATTGGAAGTGGATTGCGACTGGATCATCGCCATTGTCTTGATCAAAGGCTCAGGCCCACCGGCAAAGCCAATACGCCAGCCTGTCATGCAGTAGGCTTTGGACACGCCGTTGACGGTGAGCGTTCGCTCATACAGACGCGGCTCGATCTGCGCCGGCGTGGTGAAGACGAAATCGTCGTAGACGAGATGCTCATACATGTCGTCCGACATCACCCAGACATGCGGGTGGCGCACCAGCACGTCGGTGAGCGCCTTCAATTCGGTGCGCGTATAGGCTGCACCGGTCGGGTTCGATGGCGAATTGAGGATGACCCATTTGGTTCTGCGCGTGATCGCCGCATCAAGCTGCTCAGGCTTGAGCTTGAAGCCGGTTTCGGCCGTTGTCGCGACTGCGACCGGGTTGCCTCCCGCGAGCAGCACCATGTCGGGATAGCTGACCCAATACGGCGCCGGAATTATAACCTCATCGCCCGGGTTGAGCGTCGCCATCAAGGCGTTGAAGAGCACTTGCTTGCCGCCGGTTCCAACCGTGATCTGGCTCTGCTTATAATCGAGCCCGTTTTCTCGCTTGAATTTCGCTGCGACCGCCGCCTTGAGTTCGGCGATGCCGTCCACGTTGGTGTATTTGGACGACCGGCCGTCCCGGATCGCCCTGATCGCGGCTTCCTTGATGTTCTCCGGCGTGTCGAAATCCGGTTCGCCGGCGCCGAGACCGATGACGTCACGACCCGCAAGTTTGAGCGCCCGCGCCTTGTCGGTGACGGCGATCGTAGCTGATGGCTTGATGCGCTGCAGCGAGTCGGCGAGAAAGGCCAAAATATCCTCCTTAAAGCCCTGGAAAAGCGAACCGCTGGGCCACGTGAACGGGATCTCCGAAAAATCTCCGCGTCCCGAGGACGAGCACCGTTTCCTAATGTCCTCAAGCCCGAACGGCAAGCAGAAACAGCAGCCCGGATTGAGCCGCCGGGTCCGGCCTTCGGCCGACTCAATGACAAACTCCGCGAAATCCGGGACAGCGCTATCCGCCGCAATCCGACCCCGGGTTTCGCTGGCGCTCAACCGGGCTGCCGCTCGCTCCATTCCGGCCGTGGCCCAATTCAACTCTCCTATACGTGTCTTCGCTTTTGGTGCTGCGGCGTGCCGCCGCGCTTGGCCGATTGCCGCAGCGGTGGCATTCGGTGCGACATCCATTAGGATGAATGAGCGTTTATCTGCCATGCGCGTCGGACAGATCGCGACGGGGCAAGCCGCATTGAGGTTGCATTCGCCAAGCTATTTCGTTGTGCGTTTTTAGCCTGTGCGCGTGGGGGAGAGAGCCTCAAAAGACCACAGCCTGGACAAAGAGTCCGAAACCAGGAAGTCCCAAACAGGACGTAGGAATGTTCACGCTCTATTCGATGCAGCGCTCTGGCAATTGCTATAAAGTGCGGCTCGCGCTCGCACAGCTTGCTCTTGAGTACAACCTCGTGGAGATCGACATCATCAAGGGCGAGACGCGCACGCCGGAGTTCCTGGCGAAGAATCCGAGCGGACATGTCCCGTTGCTCGAGGCCGCGCCCGGGCGCTATCTTTCGGAATCCGGCGCGATCCTTTGGTACCTCGCCGGCGGTACGCCGCTCGTGCCGGACGATCGGCTCGAGCGCGGCGAAATGCTGCAATGGATGTTCTTCGAGCAGCACAGCCTCGAGCCCTATCTGGGCGCCGCCCATTTCTGGCTGGTGCTCATCAAGGGCGGACGCGACCTGCAGATGCACGCCATCGAGGAGTGGATGGAAAGGGGCTACAAGGCGCTGCGCGTGATGGAACAGCACCTTGAGCATCACCGCTTCTTTGCTGCCGGCCGCTACACCATTGCGGACATCGCCCTCTATGCCTTCACCCATGTCGCCAACGAGTGCGGGTTCGATCTCACTGGCTTTCCGGCGGTGCGCGCGTGGCTCAAGCGCGTCTCCGAGCAGCCCGGCCATGTCAGCATGGATTGGCGTCCGGCCGCGCTGGAGATAGCGGAGTGAGCCTGTAGCCCGCATGGAACGCCGTCTTCGGCGGAATGCGAAGGCGCCTCTCTGCAAGCTTATTGCGCCCTACGGCTTGATCCGGGATTACGGCCGCAAGCGCGGCCCTCCATCCGCGCTACGGCGCTTTCCACGGGATCACCTTGCGCTCGATCTCCTGGAACGCGACCGCGGAGATCAGCCCCAGAATGCCGATCACCACGATGCCGACAAACATGTAGTCGACCTGCAGCAGCTCCCACGAATTCCAGATCAGATAGCCGATGCCGGTCTTTGACGCCACGAACTCGGCCGCCACCAGCACCACAAACGAAACTGCGAGCGCGATCTTGAGGCCGGCGAAGATCAGCGGCAGCGCGCCGAAGAACACGACGCGGGTGAACATCACATAGGTGCTGGCGCCGAAGTTTTTCGCCACATCCCAATAGATGCGGTCGATATTGGCGGCGCCCGCATAGGTGTTGACGATCACCGGAAAGAACACCGCAATCGCGACGAGCGCGATCTTCGACGCATCGCCAAACCCGAAGGCGAGCAGCAACAGCGGCATCAGGGCGACCTTCGGGATCGGCATCAGCGCCGCGATCAGCGGGTCAAAGAAAATCCGCGCCGGCCGGAACATCGCCATCAGGAGGCCGACCGCGACCGCCGGCACGGCGCCGATGACGAAACCGGCCAACACGCGCCACAGCGTCACCGCCGTATGCCAAGCCAGTTCGCCGCTTTCGGTGAGCTCCCAGAACCGCACCGCGATGTCGCTCGGCGCCGGAATGAAGCGGCGGTCGCCGAAGCCGAGCATCAAGAGGAGTTGCCAGACGGCCAACAATCCGATCGGCGACGCAAGGTAAAGCAGCCGCTCGTTAAGCTTTGATGATCGTTCCCTCATCCGTCGATCTCCGCCCTGGCGCGCATCACCTCATCCTCCAGAATACGCCATATGGAGAGCTTGAGCGCGCCGAACTCGGCCGTTGACGACAACTCCATGACGTTTCGCGGATGCCGGAACGGAATGTCGATGATCTCTTTGATGCGGCCTGGTTGCGCCGTCATCACCACGGTGCGGTCACCGAGCAGCAGGGCTTCTTCGATGGAATGGGTGATGTAAACCACCGTCTTGCCGGTTTCCTCCCAGATGCGCACCAGTTCGGCCTGCAGAATGGTGCGGTTTTGCGCATCAAGCGCCGCGAACGGCTCGTCCATGAGGAGCATTCCGGGGTCGGTCACGAAGGCGCGCGCAATGGCGCCGCGCTGCCGCATGCCGCCGGAGAGCTGATGCGGGTAGTGATGACGAAACCTGGTCAGGCCGACAAGGCGCAGCGCCGCATCGACGCGCTTGCCGGCTTCGACCGCGGCGACGCCTCTGGTCATCAATCCGAAGCCGACGTTTTTCTCGATGTTCATCCACGGAAACAGTCCGCTCTCCTGGAACACCATGGCGTTGGCGACGGGCCAGCCTTTTGCATCGACATCGATGGCGCCGCTGGTCGCATGATCAAGACCGGCCAGAATGCGCAACAGGGTCGATTTCCCGCAGCCGCTCGGTCCGACGATGCAGCAGAACTCGCCCGCCGCAATCGTGAGATCGATGCCGTCAAGGGCAAGGACGCGCTCCCGCCCCTCGCCAAATTCCTTGCGCAAGCCTGCAATAGCAATCGTAGCGCCGCGCCGCTGCTGCATCAGACATTTTCCGATAACGTTGGGCGCGCGGCCCTTCGCCTCTCCCCTTCGGGCAGAGGCGAAGGGCCGCGCGCCCATGTCATTGACATGAGCATGTTAGCGGCAACCGTCCAGCTTGGAATCCTTGTTGGCGGGAACAAACGGCCCAAGCTTTTGCACCGCATAATCCGCATAGCTCAGGTCGACCAGGCGCTCGGCCGGAAATTTGGCGTGCGCGTAGCCGTTCTTCACGAACCAGTCCTGCATGTCGAGCATGCTGGCGGTGTTGATCCGCCCGTTCGGGCTGCGCGCCGGCCATGGATATTTGTACAGCAGTTCGGGGCGCCGCTCTGAGCCATGACGGATCAGCGCTGCGACGATCTCCTCCTTCACCGGCGCGCCGTGATACGCATCGCAGTAGTCGCGCACGCCGCGCAGGTAGGCCGTATAGTAGTTGCGCAGCAACGTGGTGTTCTTCTTCGCCCAGTCGGTATTGACCATGATGACGGCGATCGTCATCGGGCTCGGCTTGACGAGGAGATCAGGCTCGGCAAAGCCGACCGCGTGGCCCTGTTCGAGGAACTCCGATACGAACGGCGGAATCACGATGCCCGCGTCGATCGCCTTGTTGGCGAAAGCAACCGCCATCTGAGTGAAGGGAAAAATCTTCACCTCGACGTCCGAGATCGCGACGCCCGCGGTTTCCAGCATCTTGCCGACCTCATAAGTCGACACCGAGCCGGCGCCGTTGCTGCCGATCACCTTGCCCTTGAGCTGCGCGAGGCTCGTGATCTTGTTTTTGAGATCGGGCCGCAGCATGAGGTTATGGCCGATCGGCGTCGACACCCGGTCTGCGATGATGGTGATGGGAAGGCCCTTCTCGATCGCGTTGAAATATCCGGCCGAGACGCCGCCGGCGACGATCTGCAGCCGGTTGGTCGCGAGTAATGCAATCGTATTTGCCGAGGTGTCGATGTCGTCGATCTCGACCTTGATGCCGACTTCCCGGAAATATCCCTTCTGGATCGCGATCAGCTCGGCGCCGTTCGAGACCGAGCGTGCGATCCCGATGCGGACGGTTTCCTCCGCTGTCGCTGGCGCCAGGAGACAAGGGGCGATGGCGAGACCGAATGCTGCCAGCCGGATTGAGCGCAACGCCGTCATGTTTCCTCCCTACTCGGCTTTGGCGATGCAGCTAACGGATCGCTTGCATTGGCTTGCGAGACCGCGCAGCAAACGGCCCCTCCCCTGCTTGCGGGGGGAGGGGACAGAACCTCGCGGTCATTTCTCATCGAGCCTTATCCCTCACAGCCGGCGTAATAACATAGCGTCCCTCCTCGTCGCGATTCAACGCAACGCGAGTTCGCAGGGCTTCCAGCTCGCGCACGATCTCGCGGCCGTCGCGGCTGCCCAACGCGGCCATGAGTTCTTCGAAATATTTCGGTCCGTGGCGAAGCGCCGCCTCGATCGAGGTGAAGCGCGCGCCCGCAAAGCGCGGCGGCTCGGGCACGCGGGTCTCAAGGCGGTTGGCGGTGCCGAACGGCCAGGTGAGGTCAAAGCCCGCTTTGGCGCCGACCCGGCCGCTCGTGACGGAGGGATCGAGCGGCAGCGTGCGCATGCCGGACAATACGATGAGATCGCGGTCGGGCTGGAACCGCGTCGCCATCGCCCAGTCCATTTGCTCGTCCGACGTGACGTCGATATCGGGATCGACCACGAACACGTTCTTCACGTTGACGAGCGCGCTCATGCAGGCCGCAATGGCGTTGCGCGCTTCGCCGGGCACCCGCTGGCGCAGCGCCACCCGGACATTGAAGTTGCCGCCGCTCGAAGCGGTGGCGTAGACCGCGACCGGCTCGCGCACCGCGATTTCAAGCGCTTTCCAGATCACGACCTCGGTGCGCACTGCGGTCAGCACCGCGGTGTCGGTGCGGCTCATGGCGCGGCCTCCGATCGTCGCGGTCTGGAACAGGGCGTCGCGCCGGCGCGTGATGGCGGTAAGATGGAAGACAGGGTTGCGCTTGACTGCGCCGTAGTAACCGAGGAACTCGCCGTAGGGGCCCTCAGCTTCGACGTGCCCGCGGACGTCGAAATAGCCTTCCAGCACCATCTCAGCGTCGGCCGGGACGCGGATATCGTTGGTGACGCATTTGACCACGGCGAGCGGGCCGTCGCGCAGAGACGCCACGATGCCAAGTTCGTCGACCGGCATGCGCATCACGGCGGCGACATGATCGGCCGGGTGAGCGCCGACCACGAAACTCACCGGCAGCGGCTTGCCGGCGGCGGCGCTGGCCTCGTAGAGCGCGCGCAGGTCGCTCGGCGACACCAGATCGACGCCCGTCTCCCGGCAGCCGCGCAGCATCAGGCGCCGGATGCCCACATTGGTCCAGCCTGTCCTGGAATCGAGCGCGTAGTCGATTGACGCCGAAATGTAGGGAGCGCCATCGAGGCCGTGCTGGAGGTGCACCGGGAGCATGGTGAGATCCGCCGCCGCACCGGTGAGCACGACCTCCTGGACGGGCGCTTCCGTCCGGCCGATCTCAACGATCTGCGGGGCGTTGGCGAGCCGCCGTCCAATCTCGGCTGTCAGCCGTTCCGTCGCAACCCCAAAGGCGCGGGCGATGCGGGACCGGCTCGACATCACGTTGCCGACCAGTTCCTGACGCTCAGGCCCGGCGGCAAGAAAGTGCACGGCGCGCGGATTGCCGTCGAGAACCTTGGCGACATCGGCAAGATCGACCGGTGCGTCGCGCCGTTCCAGTTCGTCGGTTCCGGCAAGGCTGTCGATGAAGCAGCGCAGGCGGAAGCGATCGAGCTCAAGGGTCGCGGCGCGCACGCTCGACAGGCGTTTCTCGATTACATTCATGCGTGGCCCTGGGGTTCCTCGTTTTCGCGTGACTGTACTGCAATCAGCTGGCCGCGCAAATGCTGGTGCTAGGTCGTGCCAGGAGAGCGGGTCAAGGCGATTTTATGGCTTACGTAAAGCGTAATTGCCGGTATATGTCGAACCGATGATCGTCAGCTATCGAGATAGCAAGACCAAACGCTTCGCAAATGGCGAGCGGATCCGGGAATTTTCCGGTTTTGCCAGACAAGCTGAGATTCGTCTTGACCGACTGGATGCAGCGGCGAGCCTGAAAGATCTTGCGGCCTTGCCTGGTAACCGGTTGGAAGCGCTCAAAGGCGATCGTCAAGGCCAATACAGCATGCGCATCAATGACCAATGGCGCATTTGCTTCGAATGGCCCGAGGGTCTTCTGGCCCGACTGAGGTTGAAATCGTCGATTATCATTAGGAGGGCACCTCGCAATGGGATCCCGCGCCTCGGGGACGATCAGAGGCAGGAGAAGACAAGTGGCACGCACACCTATTCACCCGGGCGAACACCTCGCTCTAGAACTGAGCGAACTTCGCATGTCTGCTGCCGAACTGGCTCGACAGATCGACGTCCCGGTGAACCGCATTACCGCGATCATTAATGGAGAACGTGGCGTGACGGCAGACACCGCCTTGCGACTAGGCCATTGGTTCGGAACCACCGCGGAGTTCTGGCTCAACCTGCAAACGCTGTACGAGCTTCGCCTCGCCCGTCAGGAAGTCGGCGAGCAGGTGAAAAAGTTGCCGACGCTGACAGACAGCAAACATAGGCGCGATTCAACCCACAGCCGATTTTAGCCGCCACTATACTGCCCGCGGTTGAATTGCTTCGCTGCCGCGCTTCATTGTCAACGCCGAGCCCGTGCAATAACAATGCGGGCCCGATCCACGGAGGAAGCCCATGCTTTCCGACGCCGACCGCAAAAAGGCCGCCGACATTCTGATGCTGGCCGAGAAGGAGCGTAAACAGGCCGTTCAGCTCTCCAAGACCTGGCCGGATCTCACGCTGGAAGATTCCTATGCCATCTCCACCGAGGTGGCGAAGCGCAAGATCGCAGCCGGCGCCAGGTTGATCGGGCACAAGGTGGGCCTGACCTCCAAGGCGATGCAGCGGTCCTCTCAGATCGACGAGCCGGACTATGGCCACCTGCTCGACACCATGATGATCCCCGACGGCGCCAAGGTGCCGCATGAGAATTTCTGCCTGCCGCGGGTCGAGGTCGAATTGGCCTTCGTGCTCGGCAAGCGCCTCACTGGCCCCGGCATTGGCCTTGCGGACGTGCTGCGCGCGACCGAATATGTCATCCCGTCGCTCGAAATCGTCGATGCGCGGATCCAGGACCCTCGCAAGATCGTCGATACCGTAGCTGATAATGGTGCCGCTGCTGGCATCGTGATGGGCGGGCGGCCAGTCGGGCCGATGGAGGTCGATCTGCGCTGGGTCGGCGGCATCATGTATCGCAATTCCGAGATCGAGGAGACCGGGGTCGCCGCGGGGGTGCTCGGCCATCCGGCCATGGGCGTCGCCTGGCTTGCCAATAAGCTGGGTGCGCATGGCGTGCCGCTCGAGGCCGGCCATATCGTGCTCGCCGGCTCCTTCACCCGGGTCGTATTCGCCCGCAAGGGCGACACGCTGCATGGCGATTTTGGCCCGCTCGGCGGCATCGCGGTTCAATTTGTCTAGTCAATCTCAACATTCACAACAAGGCGTTACTCTATCCCTACTGCGCCAGAAAGGTCCGGTCGGCGGCCTTGGAAACGGCCTTGATCGCGTGGATGCAGTCTTGCGGGCGGCGGTACGCACATCGGCAAACGGGCGATTTGACGGCGCTTCCACAACGACTTCTGACGCAGTAGGACTTATGAGGCTTTCCCGGCTGCCGAAGCGCGGCGGCGGGTTGAACGCTTCCGCGTTCTGGCCGCCCAATGCCGCGAGCGCCGCATTCACGACAAACAGACCCTCATCGATGAAATCGCCGCCTGGCAGCAAGACCGCAATGCCATCCGCGCCAAGGCACACTGGCGCTTAACCACCAAAGATGCTCGCATTAAACTAACGGGGCCTTGTGCCGGCGGGGTCGCATCGCCTTTCCAAGCGCCCCTCCCCGGACTTGATCCGGGAATGTCGCGTGCAGCGACATCTTCCCCTCGCTGCCCTGTACGCCGCGAAGCGAGAGAGGGAAAGCACAAGGACGTGGGGTCGGGACAAGCCCGACCGTGATTCGGAAATAAGGATTAGCGAGAGGCGCAGCGGCGCTCCGCTACATCATATCGTCGGCTCGTCGGCCGGTTCTTCGGTCGGTTCGTCGATCGGCTCGTGATGGGCTCCGCCGGATGCTTTGTGACGATTTGCAAGCGTGAGCCACCCATACCCCATCCCCATCAGAAGGGTCCTCACCTCCGCGTGGGTCTCGGACTCTGCGAGACGGAAACAGCCGTTTGCCTCTTGTGTGAAGTCCAAATGCTCCGCCACTGCATCCCCCATCGGCAACTTTGGAAACCAGTTTGGAACTGCGGAGGATTGTTGGTCGTCGGCAAAGGCGAAATTATGTTGGTAAATGGAATCTGAATGGCGACATAATGGCTGGCGAGACTGGCCGACCGAGGCACAAAGCTTGAGGCCGACCGGCGCCAAGCCTACACGATCTAGAGGTCCCGTCGCCGAGCTATGAGGTTGAGGCTGTGGACAAACCGGCGGCCAGGCGCGCGACCAACGCCGTGGGGGCCGCCGTGTTTGCCGCAAGGCATTCCCCTCCGGCGAAGCGGAGCCGGCAAATCGACAAGAGGCTGCCACATATCTCCAAAGTTCCGCCAGCCGCGGCGCCTCGCTGCGCCAAAATCGGCGATGCCATCGCGAGATTGGCCGAAGCGCGGCTAATTCGTTCCTCGCCCGTTCGTCCCGTAGGTCTTGGCGAAGCCGTTACGCGCATTGGTCACCGTGAACGTGCCGTCGGGCTGCGCCGAAACCTTGATCCAATAGGCCGGTCCGTTATGCGCCGGCGGCGGCGGCGCGTTGGGGCCGGGCGGCGGCGCGGCGATCGGCTGGACGGGCATCGCCGTCAGCGGCTCGTCGGCGGCATTGGCGATGAACATCCCCGGCACCGTGTATTCCTGTCCGCTGAGCTGGGAGAAATGGATCTGCCAGACATCCTCGATACCCGGCGAGGAAAACAGCGTCTTCATTGTCGCCGGGACCGCGCCTTTGCGCGTACCGTTATTTACGATGGCGACGCGCGGACGCAGGCCGTGCACCAGCGCAGGGGAATTCGAAACCCCGAGCCCATGATGCGAGACCACGAACAGGTCGATCGTTCCGATCGGATTGTTCGGGCACATCAGTTCGAATTCCTTGTTCCAGGTGAGGTCGCCGAGATGCGCAACGCGGAACTTGCCAAACGTAACAATGCTGCCGACCGATTGCGCGTTCTCGGTCGGATCAGGGTCCTGCGGTTTGAAGCTTGCGCAGGCTGCATTTGCAGCGCCGCCGCCCGGAAGTGATGTCTTCTGAACGGCTCCGGCTGCAGTCACGATACGCCAGTCGAGCCCGGCGACCGTGACGGCATCGCCTGGCTTCACGACCCTGTGCTTTGCGGCGCCGTAAAGCGCCGGATAGGTCTTGGCGAAAAACTCATCGAAGGCCGCGGCCGGCTGAATGTTGGGGCCGTGGTCGATGTATTCGCGGATCGGAATGCGTTTGGCGACTTCCGCCATGCCGCCGAAATGATCTCCGTGCCAATGCGTGGTGATCAGATGGTCGATCTGTGTGAGGCGCGCATCCTTGGCGGCCGCAGCGATGCGGTCCGCGTCGCGGACCGCCGCCTCGGGCGCAAAGTTCCCGGTGTCGATCAGCACCGATTCGCCGGAAGGTGAAACGAACAGCGTGGCGTTGCCGCCTTCCACATCGACGACGTAGATGTCGAGCGTCGTCCTGGTCTGGGCCGCGGCCGGGGCAAGTTCCGCCGCACCGAGCAGTGCGATGAGACAGGTGGCGGCCGTGGCTAGGAGTCTCACTTGCATTTGGATTCCTCCCTGGTTGCGCGGGATGGCATCAATGTAGCCCGGATGAGCCAACGGGTCCCGCCTTCGGCCGGCCCGATGATAAACTCCGCGAAATCCGGGACCACCCGTTCGGGATTTCGCTGCCCTCAATCCGGGTTGCGAACCGCGAACGCAATATCGATCTGCTAGTTCGTTCCCATCCTGCCGTTGGGCGTATACGTCTTCGCAAAGCCGTTTCGCGCATTGGCGACGGTGAATGTCCCATCCTGTTGCGCCGACACTTTGATCCAATAGGCCGGCCCGTCATGCGCGGGCGGCGGCGGCGCGCCGGGGCCGGGGGCGGCGACGGGCGCCACGGGCATGGCGGCAAGCGGCTGGTCAGTGCCGTTGGCGATGAACATCCCCGGCACCGTATATTCCTGTCCGCTGAGCTGGGAGAAGTGGATCTGCCACAGGTCCTCGAGGCCCGGCGACGAATGCAGCACCTGCATGACATCCGGCTGGCCGCCTTTGCGGGTGCCGTTGTTGATGATCGCAACGCGCGGATGGGTGGCGTGGATCATCACTTCCGAGTTCGAGGTGTTCACGCCGTGATGCAGGCCGAGAAAAACGTCGACGCCGCCGAGGCGGTTGTTCGGGCACATCAGCTCGAATTCCTTGTTCTTGGTGAGATCGCCAAGATGCGCCGTGCGGAACTTGCCGAACGTGATGTAGACGCCGACCGACATCGGATCCTCGGCATTGTTTTCGCCCGGCTTGAAGCTTGCGCAGTACGGGTTCGCGCCGCCCGCACCCGGCAACGGCGTCTTGATGGTCTCGCCCGCCGACGTCACCACCTGCACGTCAAGACCCGCGACTGCGATCTTGTCGCCCGGCTTCGCGACCGTGTGCTTCGCGTTGGCGTAGAGTTTCGGATAGACGTTCGCGAGGAACGCGTCGACGTCCGGGTTAGGCTGGACGTTGGGGCCGTGGTCGATGAAATGCCGGATCGGAATGCGTTTCGCGAGCTCCGCCAAGCCGCCGTAGTGATCGCCGTGCCAATGGGTGATGATCAGGTTGTCGATCCGGGTCAGGCCCGCATCCCTGGCTGCCGCCATGATGCGCCCGACATCGCGAACGGCAGCGGCCGGCGCCACATTCCCGGTGTCGATCAGCAAGGATTCGCCCGACGGCGCCACGAAGAGCGTGGCGTTCCCGCCTTCGACATCGACCACATAAATGTCGAGGGTCGTGCGCGACTGCGCCGCAGCGCTGTCCGGCCCCGGTTGGGCGGCCAGCGCCAGGCCGGCGACGGCCGTCAGCCATAAAGTTTTGCGCATGAATAATCCTCCCTGTGCTTTCGATCGCGCCGTGATGGCCTCCCGGTCCCTCCGGCACTTGTGGACGGGGTAGCGGCTGCGCTGCTGCGCGGCAGATCCCGGCTGAGCCTCCCGAAGACCGATGGTGCCAAATCAAGTCTCGCTGCCGATAGCCGCGTGAGCGGCGAGAAGATTCCCTCAGAACAGGGAATTTAACAGGGAATTTTCAATTTTTCGCCTCGTTGCGCAGGGGCGGCCGGCGCGCGGGCGTGCCTGCCTCCAGCCTGGGCCGGGACCGGTCCCGACTTCGGCCGGCGCGGCGAACGCCGCGAACTTGCGGCGCGCCCTCGCCT
>JAJPKK010000135.1 GCA_021323775.1 Hyphomicrobiales bacterium | reverse complement strand
TGAATTTTCTTGACGCTCGTTTCTG
Source organism: Hyphomicrobiales bacterium (assembly GCA_021323775.1). Classification (GTDB taxonomy): domain Bacteria; phylum Pseudomonadota; class Alphaproteobacteria; order Rhizobiales; family Xanthobacteraceae; genus JAJPKK01. The sequence continues at coordinate 19,917 of JAJPKK010000135.1, read as the reverse complement.
AGACGACCGTGCCGGGAATGATCACCGCTCCCGAAATGGGTACAAAGCTTGCCCAGCCCCCGCCGGCCACGAGCGCGATTGCCATGACGCGGCCGCCCGCTCTGCGTTGGCCTTCGAACGAACGGATAAGATAGGCCTTCAGTCCCTCGCCATCTGCTGCGTCCACCCAATGAGAGTCGTTGGGATTGAAAATGGCGCCATAGGCGCGCTTTAGCGCCGCAGTTACGGTCCGAGTGACTGTTTGACTTGCCGTGGAATAATGAAGCGCCGGAATTCGAGAGAGTCCGGCGCGTGAATCGGACGGTTTGCCGACGACAACCGCAATACTCTCGTAACCTCTGCTCGAATTTTTAGTGACAATTTCCGGGCGGCCCGCGCGTTTTGCGCGAGGCTGGCGATCATTTAAAATCGCCGCGTCATCGGCGCTTGGCCCTTGAGATGTGTGCCGACCGCGCAGCCGCCGCATTCGGTCGGTTTGCCGAACGCTAGACTGCTGCATGATGCGGCGTCCGCTGCGCCATGCTTTCGCCTTTCCCCGCCGCTGGTGTGGCCCCGTCGGGGGCGCATGCAGCCGGCGCCTGACGGCCGGCCGACCGCGCCACTTGTTCGAAGACCTCGCGCCGGTGTCCGAACGCGATCATTCTTCCGGCATAGATGACCAGCGCCATATTCAATGCCGCCAGAACATTTGCCCGGTGAGAGATCACGATCGGAATTTTCCCGGCGCTCCGGAGCGCAAGGATGGCGCGGGTCAGCGCCTTCTCGCCTTCGAGATCAAGATTGGCGTCAGGCTCATCCAGCACGACCAGGAACGGAGCGCCGAATACGGCGCGCGCGAGCCCGATCCGCTGTCTCTGGCCGGAGGAAAGCGAGGCGCCGCCCTCGCCGATCTGGGTTTCGTATCCGTTCGGAAGGCGCAGAATCATCTCGTGAGCGCCGGCGATATGGGCGGCTTGAATGATGGAGTCGGAGGATGCGGAAGCGTCGAAGCGCGCGATATTGTCCGCGACCGTACCGTCAAACAGCGCAACATTCTGCGGCAGATATCCCAGATGCCGCCCGAGATCATTGCAATTCCATTGGTCAAGAGCGGCGCCATCGAGACGTATCTTCCCGTGCGCCGGCCAGATCCCGACCAGGGCGCGCGCGAGCGACGACTTGCCGGATGCGCTTGGCCCCAGCAAGGCCAAGCCCATCCCGGCCTCGAGCTTGAACGAAACATTTGACACGATTGGGCGGTCATTGCCCGGCGCAAATACGGTCAGGTTTTCCACGGCCAGCATTCGACAGGGACGCGGAAGCTTCACCGCCGGCTTGCCGCGCTCGGCAGTGGCCTTGATGATTTCGCGCAGCCTGAGGACGCCGTCACGGGCGGCGACGAGCTGCTTCCAGGTGCTCAACGCCACCTCGATCGGAGCGAGGGCGCGGCCCATCATGATGGAGGAAGCGATCATGATTCCGCCCGAAGCCTGCTCGATCACGACCAGATAGGCTCCGATTCCGAGCATCGCGGATTGCAGAGCGTATCGCAGCACTTTGGCTCCAGATCCGAGATTGGCATGGATATCCATCGCGCGAATGCTGATCTCGAGAAAGCGGTCGTTGCCGCGCCGCCAGCGTTCGGAAAAACGGTCCATCATTCCCAACGCGCGAATAACGTCGGCATTTTGCCGCGTCGCATCGGCGAGGACCTGACGATGCGCGCTCGCTTCCATCGTGGCGCGCGTGGGCGCCCGCGCATGGCGCTCCGTGGCAACAGTTACGGCGATAATCGCCGCGGCGCCGAGCGTTGCGACGACCCCGATGACGGGGTGAAAGACATATAGCGCAATCAGAAAGATCGGTATCCAGGGCATGTCGAGAAACGCCGTGGGACCGATCCCGGAAAGGAAAGTCCGCACCTGATCGAGATCGCGCAGGGGCTGCTGCGCCACAAAGGGGCGCACGCCCCTGAGCGGAAGCGTGGCGAGTGCGAGATATATGGACTCCTGCAATCCCGCGTCGAACAGCATCCCGATCCGCGCCAGCATGCGGGTTCGCAGCGCATCGAAATAGCCCTGTAGCACGTAGGCCAACAGCACGATCGCGGAGAGCCCGGCGAGCGTTGCGACATTGCGGCTCGGGATGACGCGGTCATAGACCTGCAACATGTACAGCGACCCCGACAGCGTCAGCAGATTGACAATGCCGCTGAACGCCGCCACGCCCAATAGCCGCCTCGCGCTGGCGCGCAATCCGAAAGTGACCGGATCATCTGCGCTCAGATCGAATCTGAAGGTCATTTCGCACCCAACCCCCCGCGCCCCTGCAGACGCCCCTTCGAGCTGGCGCTTCTCATTTGCGCAGCAGACGCATGATGCGCGAACGCGGCCGCCGTTCGACATCGAAAAATCGCCGAAACTAAGTCCGCACGCCAGCGCTTATAGGTATCTACGAGTTGGTCAATATTGCGACCTGCGTGGGTCCAAGACCTGTCGCGAATTTGCAGAAAATAGAAGTCGCAGAAGTGAAGTACATTTGTCGCGCGCATTTCTCTCACGTCGATGATTGAGGTGAAAATGCCGCGCGGGGAGCCCGGCCGTCTGCGACAGCGACGCCACAGGCCTCGCCTTCAATTGGCCCTTATAAGATCACGCATTCGCACGGAGCGCCTCTCGATCTTGTCCCATTGAGCTTGCAGAAGCATGGAAGCAGCATACAGCGGGGTGAGCAAAGGCAGGGGCGGCCTTGTTGCGATCACTAATGCCAAGCCGTCGCGATGCGGCATCGATGGCCCTTGCTGGGCGCAATCTTGCTGGGCGCAATCTAGTCGGCGTTCTGACAATCTTAAGTCACGGCTAAACCAGAGTTGACGAGCCTGGCCATGGTCGTCGCCGGGCCAGCACATTGTATGCGACGCGCATAGGACGGTGGAGCACCGGTCGCTTTCGACCTGAAACGAGGGAGGAAATCGAGTGACTACTTTGCCAACGACGGTGAGAGATGACGCATTAGCTCTTTCCACGGATCTCGCCCAGGCGGGCGTGGTGTTCAATGACGCAACGCGCCTGCTTGATGGCGGTCTATGGAAAACGCCGGCCGACAGCCACAATCAGGCGGCCTATCTCGGCATGTACACGACCGACATCCATTCCGTGTTAGATGACGTAAATGCGGCTCTAGCCAATCCAAACGGAGTGACCGTCAGCGGGAATGCGTACGCCCTGTCAGCCGCCGACACGGCAGTTCTCTCTCAGGTTCAGGGTCAGCTTGAGGTCTTGCTGAACGAGGCTCCCCAATCGGTCGGCAATAGCCGGAGCGCGACGACGGCCCAGGAACTCCTCCATACCACGCAGATGTCTATTCTCAACGAGATCAACGGCGATCCGACGTTGGCGGCCGCCCTCAATGCCAATCCGTATCCCAGCAGCACCGGCGCCAACAACGTGGGCTTCCAAAGTCTTCCTAGCGGATCGGACAACGCGGCGGCGCTGGCAGCGGCGACTGCGCCCGGCGCAACTCTGGCGCAGATTGGCGCCGTGTTCAACGCAGCCGCCGATCTCGCGGTCGGCGGACTTAACCATTCAAATCTGTCCGAATTCAATTCGGACATGAAGGCGATCGCAGCGGGCTTGACCAATCTGATCAACAACCCGACGGCTCTTTCGGCGATAGAGTCCGCTGCCGGCGAAACCGGCGCTGCGGCCGCTTTGACGACGGTTCACCTTGATACGGTCCTCAATCAAATCAACCTGCAGATCAGCGATTTCGACAAGGAATATGCCAGTAATCCCAATGTCGCTGCGCGCGCCACCAATGATAATCTGCTGGATATAATCGATATTATTCAGAACGATCCAGCATTGAACGTCGCCGCCGGGGGCAATGGCGCGCCGGCTTCGACGGGCGGATTTGCTGAGTTTCCCGCGTATCTGAACGGTCCAGATGGCCCTAACGCTCACGGCGGGACCATTCTGCAATATCAGGATAACCAGGCGCAGACGAACTTCTGGGCTCAGTTCATCGCGGAAGCCAATGTCATCAACAACCAACTGAACAACGTGGCCGCCGGAAACAACACGACGCCCGGCGAGATTCAGTCCCTCATCACCGAGATTCAGAATTATGAAAAGTTCGGTGCGTCGTTCGATCGGTCTCAGGGCGGCATATTTGACGCGCGGTTCGGCAATGAGCTTCGCGGAGGCACCTTGCTCGCCGATACCAACAATGCGATCCACGGTCTCGAGGGCATAGCGCACGGGGACACGGGCGCAGCTCTGGCTGCCGACCAGGCTCAAATTCAGGCGGCAGGAATGGGCTTTGTCGCGGACGCCAATGACGTGTCCGGCAACAACATTCCGATCGGAGGCGGAACCTTCGTCGGCACGTCCACGACGGTTGCGGGTGCGACATCGCCAACAGGCTTGGCGCAGGGCACAATCCCGGTCACCGGCGCGGCTTCAGGAAGCACAGGGTTTCCCGTTGCGAGCAGCGGCGGCCAGGCAGGAGGGGATCACGGCGGCGCACACGGGCTGCTGAGCGATTTGACAGCTCTTTTCCAGGGCGGGCAGAATGGCTTTTCGGCCCTGATCGGAGGCAATCCGGTCCAAGGAGGGGGCGCCCACGGCAGCGACGTGACAACGTCGTTGGCCAGTGCAGCGGACTCCGGACTTGGCAATCCGTCCCCGGTGGTCGAACACGCTGCTTTCGCGCAACTGTGGCACCACGCCTAAGCGCCTTGCAGCCCACCGACGGGGCACGAAAGGCCCCGTCTTTCGGCCGGCGTTTAATAATCCGCACGGCCGTTTGCCGCGCGTAACATTTGCGCCATTGATGGAGGCGGAACAACGATGCGGAAGACCTGCGAGGCGGAACAACGATGCGGAAGACCTGCCGTGTGATGCTCCGCGATCAGGTGTTCTCCGCGCGCCGCGGCGACATTCTCCTCGACGCGGCGCTGGCCAACGGCGTCGACATTCCGCATGATTGCCGTTCAGGGCATTGTCGGAGCTGTCGCGTGCGCGTTCTCGATGGAGTGGCCATCGGCGGGGAATGCGGAGAGTTGGGCGCCGTACGGGCGTGCCAAACTCGGATCATGTCCGATCTGCGGCTCGAAATCGAAGGTCTGCCGAAAATCCAGACCGCAGTGGGCGAAGTGCGCGCAATTAAGAAGCGCGCACGGGATATTATCGAGGTCGCCGTCGCGCCCTTGCAGCCGGTCACCTATCTGCCTGGACAATATCTGCGCGTGCAGTTTCGCGGTTATCCAGCGCGCTGCTATAACCCGACAGCTTCGATGGAGGAGCTGCGGGAGAGGGAATTTCTGCATTTTCAGATACAGCGTGTTCGCGGCGGCCGGGTATCCACCGCTATCGGCAGCGACATTCGCGAGGGCCATCGGGTGAAGCTTCAGGGCCCGTACGGTCTCGCGTTTCTGCGTCCTGGATCCATGAAGCGCCTCGTACTCGTCGCGGGCGGCGCTGGCTTTGCTCCGGTCTGGTCGATTGCGGTTGCTGCCATAAAGGAGCATCAGAGCCGCAATATCGTTATGGTGGTGGGCGCACGCAGCATCGAATGCCTGTACATGATCAATGCCCTTTGTATGCTGGCGCGGTATCCGAACGTGACGATTATCCCGGTTGTCGGAACGCCGCAGAATCTCTCCACCACGATTCGCATCGGAAGCATCGCTGATCACATACCGGAATTGTCGCCGGAGGATGCAGTCCATGCATGTGGACCGCCGCGGCTTGTGGAGGCGGTGAGCAAAATCGCGGCCGCAACCGATGCTCCCTGCTATTGCATTCCATTCTCACCTCAATATGCCGACGAGCGCGCGCCATCGCGCCTGCTCAATTGGTTCAATGATGTGAAGCAATATCCGATAGTGGCTGAGGGCGTCAGCCGCCATTCCGGTCCTCGAAGAGCACAGGCTCGCGCAGCCTGTTGACGCCGCACCGAATTTGCGCGACCAGCGGTTTCGCCACCCTCAATTCCCCGCGCGCATCAACGAAGCTCTGAGCCCGGCCCGATCGACCTCCTTGCCGGCGATGTATACCGCGGAGATGCGGCGCGTGTTGCGGATGTCATCGAGCGGATTGGCGTCGAGCACGAGGAGATCGGCGCGCTTGCCGGGCGCGATGACGCCGCGGTCCTTGAGCCCCATGAACTCGGCAGGGCGGCTGGTCGCCGCGACGATGACCTGAGCGGACGTCATCCCGGCCTCCGCCATCATCTGCAATTCCTTCTGCTCCGCGAAGCCGAAGGGATGGTCCTCGAGCCCGGTATCGCTGCCGAGGATGATACGGGCGCCCGCGGCGGCAAGCTTCGCCACATTCTTTTGCAGGATCGCGTAGTTCTGCCGGTTGCGCGCAGCGGCGGCAGCATCGCGGCTCGTGAACGAGGCGCGCATGCGCGCAATCACCTCGGCCGGGACGGTGCTGGAGAGGAGCCCGGCAAGATAGGGCTCCTCGAACCAGGCCGGAACCGCGGCGTGAATGGCGCGCTCCGGCGCGCCGATGTTCGGCATGACGTAGATGCCTTTTGCAATCATCGTGGCGATGAGGGCATCGCTCATCTCGGCGTCGCGCACCAGATGGGCGAAGTTATCGACGCCCGCAGCCGCAAGCTCGGCCGCGTCCTTATGATAGAACACGTGGGCGGAGACCTTGAAACCGAGCCGATGGGCTTCGTCGATCACCGTACGGGACAATGCGATCGGCAGGCTGGGAGCGCGGCCGCCGCGGTCGTCAACCCAGATCTTGATAACATCCACGCGTCTCGCGGCAAGTTCCTCCACGGCGTTGCGGGCTTGGTCCTGCGTGGTGATCTCATAGGCGATGCCCGCGTAGGCCGCCGCTCCCGGGCCCGCATTCGGCGCGCCGATGCCGCGTCCGGCGACCAGGAGGCGTGCGCCGCCGAGGCGCCCGTCCGCCTGGTCAGCGCGGATCTGGTACATGACCTCGCCCTTCTCGATGCCGTGCGACATCACGGCCGAAACGCCGAAATAGAGGGCGCGGTTGAGGTCGTCCAGAACGGTCTCCCGGGTGAAGTTTTCCGCCGAATAGCTCAGGCCCTTCTGAAATCCCGGATGAACATGGGCGCTGAAGATCGTCGGCATGACGGTCTTGCCGTCGAGGGTGATCCGATTTGCGTCCGCGGGAGGCAGGATCTCGCCCTTGCGGCCGACGCGGGTGATGGCGCCGCCCTCAACGAGCAGCGCGCCGTTTTCGATTGGCCCGGCGCCATCACCGGGAATGATTCGCGCGCCTTCGAACAGGGTGACTTGGGCCACGGCGGGCCGCGCCGCCAACGCGGGAGCGAACGCGAGCAGGCCGAGCAGTACGATTGATCTACGGGTCATGGCGAGATCCGTTCTGTTGAGCAGTCCAATATTGGACCCATCCCTGGTCCGCCGCCAAGCCTGCGTGTTATCGACGTCCCCGTTGAAAGCTGTCGCAGAATGGGGAAAATCCCACCCCTCGATACGCCAGCGGGAGGAAATGCGGCGCCGGTCGGCGGGATCGGGAGTAACGGCGCAACGGAGGAGAACCATGTATCGACGCAACATTGTCGCCATTTCGGCACTGGCGGCGGGGCTGGCCATGCTGCCAGGCGGCGCAAGCGCCCAGCAGAAATCCATGAAAGACCTGGTGGTCGGAGCCTGGACGCTGCTGCTCGCGGACGACATCAAGGATGACGGCACCCACGTGCCGGGCTTCGGCCCCAATCCCGACGGCTCCCTCATCTTCACGCCCGACGGGCACTATTCATTGCAGATCATCCGCTACGGCGTTCCGGCTTTTGCGTCGAAGGACCGGCTGAAAGGGACGGCGGACGAGAACAAGGCGGCCGTTCAAGGGATGATCTCCCATTTCGGCACGTATACGGTCGATGAGGCCAACAAGACGATCACATTCCGCATCGCCGCAAGTTCGTTCCCGAACTGGGATGCGACCACGCAGAAGCGAGCCGTCACGGCGATTACCGATGAAGTGCTGACGTACAACACTCCGGCGCCGTCGACCTCCGGGTATATCCGCGCGGAGCTCGCGTGGAAGAAGGCCAAGTGACCGCGCATAGAGCGGCTGGCGGACGCCGCCGGTGACATGAAGCGCCGCCCCATAAGCGTTAGGTTAAAGGGCGGCCGAGCCATTCGCGACGCCCTCCCCCTTGCGGGGGAGGGGAGGAGTCCGCGGCAACGTCAAACCTTGACCTGACGGCGCACGCCTATGAGGGTCGCCCCTACCCGCGGCCGATGCTGGGGGACCTCTGCACGCCCCTCCGGGGCCGGACGTCTACCGTTCCAATGCCGCTTGCTTCTCCGCCTCGGTCCGCACCCGGATGTAGCCCGCCTTGAAATAGGGCTGGGCGCCGTACCAGATGCGGCCCTTGGCGTCGACCACCATGTCGCGCGTGCCGCGCTCGCCATAGGGCGAGGGATATTCCGTCACCTTTCCGGTCTTGGGGTCGAGCTTCCCCATTACGTCGGTGTGCATTGACGCGTACCAAACGTTGTCGTCGTGATCGACCTCGATGCCGTAGGGCGTCGGCATCGGCCCCGGCAGCTTGAACACCTTGAATTCTCCCGTCTGCGGGTTGAAGCGCGTCAGGCTGCCGCCGAAATAGTCGCCGATCCAGACCATTCCTTTGGAGTCGATCTTTAGCCGCCGCGGCGTCACGCCCTCCGGCGGCTTGAACTTGGTGACCTTGTTGGTCTTGACGTCGACCATGCCAATGTCCTGGTGGTCGCGCGAATTGAACTGAGCAAACCAGATGTTGCCGATGCGGTCGAACGCGATTCCGTAGGAATCGGGCGCCTCCGCCGCGAAGTAGGTGTATCTCCCGGTGCGCGGATCGAACTTCTTCAGCGGGCGGCCCGACACCCAGATATTGCCCTCATGATCAGCCGCGGCGGTGTGGCTCCTCGCGCCGCCGCCTTGGGTCCCGGTCGGGATCGGCAGATTGGGGAACGGATCATTGGGATCCTTTTGAACCGGCTTCGCGAGGTTGTATTTGTCATTGGCCTCCTGGTCGATAAACACCTCGAATTTCTCAGTAGCAGTATCGAACCGCGCGAGGCCGCCCTGCGCTTCGAGCGTCAGCCACACCGAGCCGTCGTTGGTTGGCAGCACTTCATGGATGAAATTGCTGCTGAGGTTGGTGAGCCGCCAGGTCTTCAGCTCCCCGGTGTCCGGGTCGAGCCGCGATAGTCCGGCCGACATTTCGAGCCACAGTTTGCCGTCCCGGTCCGGCCGGGCGGTGCCCGGTCGGTCCCTGGGGTCGCCCGTCAAGGCATAGTCGACATAAACGATGTTGAGCGCTTCATCGCTGAAGTCATCGCGGTCCTGTTTCACGGTCTGATATGCAGGCAACTGCGCCGGCGACTCCGGCGTGGCGGAATCGGGGCCAAACGCCGCGGCGAGATATTTCGACACCTGCTCGGCGACCTCGGGTCTGATTCTAGCGACGCCGGAGAGCCGCATGACGTCGATCTCGTCTTTCCAGCCGTTCAGGTCATGGCGGCCAACGGCGCCGATCTTGCCGAACGCGTGGCAGTTGAAGCATTGCTGGATCAGCACGTCCTTGCCATTGCCGAGCGCCTGCGGAATCAGGGTGCCGGCCTGGTATTTGGTCAGCTGGCTCCACTCGACCGTGTCGTTCTTCATCGTAAAGTCGAGGGTCAGGCGCGTGTTGTCTTCCAAGGTGACGTTCCGCCGCCGCGCCGGATCGCTCTTGTAGCCGACCCAGGTCGCCGAGACCTCATAGGCGCCGGGATCGAGCCTGTCGGTCCAGTATTTTCCCTGACTGTCCGACAGCACCATCATGGTCATCTTGGTCTTCATGTTCTGCACGCGCACGAACGCGGCGCGGAACGGCGCGCCGTCAGGCCCTGTTACGGTGCCGGTGATCATCGCCGCCCACGCGGCCGGCGCCGTCGACGCCAGGAGAAGGGCTGCGAGGCCAACGGTGAGCTGCTTCTTCATGGGCTCCTCCAGCTAAGTTGATGCGGTCGGATCAGTCATTTGTCACGGCAAAGAATGACGGCTCTGCCTGCCGGCCGCAAGGCTTGAGCTTTCGGCTTCCGCGAAAGGCGCGGCAAGACCGCGCGAAATCAATGGGGGGGAAGCGAAAATCAATCGGCAGCAGCCATGACGCCACGCGCTTCATGACCCCACGAGCCGCCGCCGCCGGCTGCCTACCTTCCATGCTTGGCTATGAAGGTTAAGACCGCACGATTGAACAATTCGGGCTCTTCCCAGTAAACCGAGTGGCCGGCTTCCGGCGCCACCACCAGTTCGGCATGCGGGATTCTTGCCGCGATCATGCGCGCGATCGACGGCGGAGTGGCGAGGTCGGCGGCGCCGCAGATCACCAGCGTCGGCACGTTGAGGTTCGCGAGCATCGCCTCGGTGATGCGGTTCTTGAGCGGCTGTCGGAACGCGTCCTTGAGCCCTGATTTGCGCTCAAGCTCGATCCACTGCTTAAAGCCTTCCGGATTGCGCGCCCGATAGGATGGGCCGACCTCGCGAATTTCGACCGGGATCTCGTCCCAGATTGCGGGCCGGATACGGGCGCCCGCCGCGAAGATCTCGCCGTCCGCCACGCCGAACTGGTTGCTTGAAACCGTGAGGCTCAAGAGCCGGTCAGGATGAGAGAATGCGTAATCCGACGCAACGCTGCCGCCGGCCGCCGAGGCGACGATATGAAACTTGCCGAGCCCGAGAAATTCCACGAGTTCATGCAGATCTTCCGAGGCAATGCCGGGCTTGGCGCGATCGACGGGCGCTGAACCGTAATAGCCGCGCCGCGAATACGATATCACGCGATAACCCGCCTTGGCGAAGGCCGGCTGCTGGTAGCCCCAGATCAGCCCGCTGCCCGATGCGGGATGCAAAAGCACGATGGGCTCGCCGGCGCCGCCCGTGTCCCAGAACCACAGCCGGGCATCTGTGAGTTGCGCAATTCCCTCCTTTGCCGGCGCCTGCGGCGGAATGCGGACGGGCGTCAGCGGATCGGCCATTCCCTGCGCGGCCGCGATGCGCTGATCGCCGGCGACTCCGGCGCACAACGCAAGCACGCTCCCTGCCAGCATTGTGCGGCGACTGGTTCTAAAACTCGCGCGGTCCCGATGCTGCCTTTGGGTCATGGTCTCCTCCGGTGCTTACCCTCCACGTAGCCGGGGCTGAGCGCAGCGAAACCCGGGGGCGTTGCCGTGCGCGCCGCCGGTCCCCGGATTTCGCTGCGCTCGATCCGGGCTACAAGCGAGGGGAGTGAAAATGTATCTATTGTCGCGGTGGCGACGTGCGCTCTGCGCAGCCGCGATCGGTGGCCCTCCTGCATGCGGATGACTATATCGGTGATCGCCGCATCAGCCACGGCGAACAGGCGGATCATATCAGCGGAAGCGGCGGCATGCGCGACGTGTTCGAAGAGGTTTTTGCCCTGGAGAGTCTGGAGCCGGTCGACCCGACCTTGGCCGCACGCCGTCACATGCGCGCGCGCAGGCGGCGCTTCTACAAGGAGGTCGCGCTGCGCGACGATCCGGCAGGCTTTACGGTCGTGCTTGACGGCCGTCCCGTCAGGACGCCGGCGCGCCGCACACTGGCGGCGCCGCGCCGGCCGCTTGCCGAAGCGATCGCGGCCGAGTGGGGCGCGCAGACCGAGTTCATCGATCCGGCCGGAATGCCGATGACGCGGCTGGCCAACACCATCATTGACGGCGTGGCCGCCGCAGCGGACGAAATAGCGGCCGAGATCGTCAAATACCTTAATTCCGATCTCCTCTGCTATCGCGCCGCAACACCGGGGGCGCTCGTAGCCCGGCAATCGCTCCACTGGGACCCGATCCTTGCCTGGGCTAAAGCGGCGCTCGGGGCGGAGTTCATGACGGTTCCGGGCATCGCCCATATGCGCCAGCCCGACGGCGCCGTCGCCCGCGCCGTCGCCGCGATCCCGCGCGATCCATGGCGGCTCGGCGCCGCTCATACGATCACTACGCTCACCGGCTCTGCATTGATCGCGCTCGCGATGGCGCGGGGCAACATGGGCATCGATGCCGCCTGGGCTGCGGCCCATGTCGATGAGGACTGGAACATGGAGCTGTGGGGACGCGACGAGCTGGCCCTCAAGCGCCGCGCCTACCGTTTCGCTGAAATGGAGGCCGCGGCCAAAGTGCTAGCGGAGACGGGCGAGTGTTCGGCGAGCCAGGGCGCGTTCCGGCCAAGTTGAGCCAGTCCTTGTCGACATGGACGGTGGATGGGATGCTCGCGGTCTCAAGCGCAAGCCAAGGTTGCGACAAGGTGCGCGCGGGTGCCGCTTGTCCAGTTGGGGTAAAGTAAGTTTAAATACGGTCGGAAATGGCTGCAAAATAAGCTCGACACCGGCCCGAACTCCGGGCGAGATGGCGGGCAGTCAATGGCTGCAGTTCAGTGAATGCAGTTCAATCAATTCGGAGGAAACATGCGCAACAAATTTCATCTTGCGATTATCGCTCTTGTTGCGGCGAGCTTTGCGCTCGCAGGCAGCGCCTTCGCCCAGCAGCCGATCATCATAAAATTCAGTCACGTGGTGTCGCCCGACGCGCCAAAGGGCAAGGCGGCGGTGCTGTTCAAGGAACTGGCCGAAAAATACACCCACGGCAGGGTCAAGGTAGAGGTCTACCCCAATTCCTCGCTTTACAAGGACAAGGAGGAGCTCGAAGCCCTGCAGCTCGGGACGGTGCAGCTTCTTGCGCCCTCGATCTCCAAGTTTGGCCCGCTCGGCATCAAGGAATTCGACGTCTTCGATCTGCCGTTCCTGATGAGCGACGACGCCCGCGCGCGCCAGATGATGGCGAGCCCGATGATGGCTGAGCTTAACAAGAAGCTCGAAGCCAAGGGGGTCTCGCCGCTCGCCTACTGGGACAACGGCGCCCACGTTTATACGGCCAACAAGCCGTTGATCCGCCCCGAAGACTTCAGAGGCATGAAGATGCGCATCCAGGGCTCCAAGGTGCTTGACGCGGTGGCGCGCGAGCTTGGCGCCATTCCGCAGATCATCGCCTTTGGGGAGCTGTACCAGACGCTGCAGACCGGCGTTGCCGACGGCGAGGACAATGTGCCGTCCAACATCTGGACTCAGAAGTTTTACGAGGTGCAGAAATATCTGACCGTGTCCTACCACGGGCGGCTCACCTACGCGCTCGTCACCAACAAGAAGTTCTGGGACGGGCTGCCGGCCGACGTGAAAGAGCCGTTACAGCGGGCTGTAAAAGAGACGACTGACTACTTCAACGACACGGCCGCGAAAGACAACGAAGAGGCGCTCGAAAAGATCAAAGCCACGGGCAAGATCCAGTTCCACTACCTCACGCCTGACGAGAAGAAGGCTTGGGTCGCCAAGCTGATGCCGGTCCACAAGGAAATGTGGAGCCGCTTCGGCAAGGACTTCATCGACAAGATTTACAAAGCCTCCGGCTTTGTTGCGCCGCAGTCCTGAAGCGGTCAACGACTTAACTCCCTCCTCTGCTTGCAGGGGAGGGTTGGGGAGGGAGCCGCGACTCAGTTGCTCGGGTGTTGGCCGCCTCCCTGGCCCTCCCCCGCAAGCGGGGGAGAGGACAAGGACATCCCGTGTTCAACCGCATCCTCGATCGGCTCGAAGAGTGGATCATCTGCGTCCTGATGGCTGCCGCCACGTGCATCACCTTCGTCGCCGTGGTGCACCGCTATGGCGCCAGCAATTCGGTGGTGCTCGCCACCTGGGCTAACGCGCACGGCCTCACTTGGGTGGGTGACGCAGCAGACTGGATCTATCTCTCGCTCACATCGATCAATCTGTCATGGGCGCAGGAGCTTGCTACCTACATGTTCGTCTGGATGGCGAAGTTCGGCGCGGCCCTTGGCGTGCGGACCGGCATCCATGTCGGCGTCGACGTCTTTGTGAAGCGGCTTTCGCCCGAATCTCGCAAGCCGGTGATCATGTTCGCGCTCGCTTGCGGCGCGCTGTTCACCGGCATCATCGGCACGCTTGGCGCCATCTATGTCTACGAGCTTGATGCCGACCAGGTGTCGCCCGAGCTCGAGTGGCCGAGCTGGATCATCTATCTCTGCATTCCGCTCGGCTCCTACCTGATGTGCTTCCGCTTCCTGCAGGTCATGTGGCAGTATCAGCATTCGGGCCTCGTGCCGCATCAGGCGCACGGCATCGAATACCAGGGCCAGCCGCCGGAGCCTCTTGCCGAGCCGGCGCAATGACCACCCAGGCCAAAACCCTCGCACGCCCGCGGTCCGGCAGCATCACGGCGATGCTGATCGTGGCCATTCCGATCGTGCTCGCGCTGATCTGCGTGCTGGCGCGTTTCGAGATCATCGAGCTGTCGCAATCGGTGCGAGCGGGGCTGCTGTTTGCATTGCTGCTCGCCCTGATGGCGACCGGTATGCCGATCTCGATCGCACTCGGCCTGTCGGTGCTGACCTATCTGTTCATCCTTTCCAGCGTCGATCCCAAGATGGTCGGGCTCAAGCTGTTCACCAGCATCGACCGCTTCGAGATCATGGCGATCCCGTTTTTCATACTGGCCGGCAATTTCCTCACTTCCGGCGGGGTCGCGCGACGGATGATCGACTTCGCCACGACGCTGATCGGGCACTGGTATGGCGGCCTCGGGCTCGCAGGCGTTGTCGCCTGCGCATTGTTTGCCGCGATTTCCGGCTCGTCGGTTGCAACCGTCGTCGGCATCGGCTCGATCATTCTGCCGGCCATCCTGCAGAACGGCTATCCACCGCGATTCGGCGCCGGCGTGATCGCGACCTCTGGCGCGCTCGGCATCCTGTTCCCCCCGTCGATCAATCTCGTCATCTTTGCGGTCGCGACCAGCGGCATGCAGCCCATGGGGCCTAATGGCGTTATCGTCGACTCGGCTTCTGTTGGCCAGCTTTTCATCGCAGGGCTGGTGCCGGGCTTGATGCTTTCGACGATGCTGGGCGTCACGACATGGTACCGGGCCTGGCGCAACGATTATCCGCGCATGAAACGCGCGAGCTGGGGCGAGTGCCTGCGCGCGTTTCGCGAGAGCTTCTGGGGCCTGTTCCTGATTATCCTGGTTCTTGGCGGCATCTATTCGGGCCTTTTCACGCCGACCGAGGCTGCCGCCATGGCGGCCATGTATGCGTTCTTCATTGCGGTGTTCGTCTACAAGGAGATGAGCCTCGCCGAAGTGCCGGCCGTGCTGCTCAAGGCGTCGTCGATGAGCGCCATGATCCTTTATATCATCACCAATGCGGCGGTATTTTCCTGGTTGCTCACCTCCGAGCAGATTCCCCAATCGATGGCGGAGTGGATGACGGCGCAGGGCTTCGGCGTGGTGGCGTTTCTCCTCGTCACCAACATCGTGCTGCTGGCGGCCGGCAACTTCATGGACCCCGCCGCCATCGTGCTGATCATGGCGCCGATCCTGTTCCCGATGTCGGCGCGGCTCGGTGTGCACCCGGTTCACCTCGGCATTCTGATGGCGGTGAACATGGAGGTGGGACTATGCCATCCGCCGGTCGGGCTTAACCTCTACGTCGCCTCCGGCATCACGAAGATGGGGATCACTGAACTGACCATCGCGGTGCTGCCATGGCTCGGCACCATGCTCGTGTTTCTCGCTATGGTGACCTACATTCCGGAAATTTCGCTGTGGCTGCCGCGGGCGTTGGGGATGGTGAATTAGAGCTGGTTTCGCATCGTCGCCGCGTTGCCGGTGCAGACAGTAACCGTGACCTCGGAAAACGAGATGGCATCGGTTTCGAAGTAGATCGCAGAAAACAAACCATTACTTCCCTTTGGCGGGCGGCGGGTCCGCGATGGTGGCGCGGATCACGAGGCGTTTGCCGTTGCGCATCACGGTCAGTTCGGCCGTATCGCCCACCCATAAGAGGCCAAGGCGGGTGCGCAGGTGAGACATATCCCGCGCCGGCGTTCCCGCGAGGTCGGTTATCACATCGCCAACCTTGAGGCCGGCGAGATCGGCGGGGGAGCCCGGATCGACCTTGGTGATGATCGGCGTTGCCGGCGCCGCAGCAAATTTGAACTCGCGCACCAGGGCGGGAGTGGAGTCCTCGAAGGTGATGCCGAGCTTGCCGCGGCGGACGTCACCTATCTCCAGGATGCGATCGGTGACGACCCGCGCCATATTGACGGGAATCGCAAAGCCCATGCCGGGGTTGGAATTCGTTGCGCCCACGAAGGCCGTGTTAATGCCGATCAGCTCGCCGCGCAGATTGACGAGCGCGCCGCCGGAATTGCCTGGATAGATCGCCGCATCAGTCTGGATGAAATCCTCGTACTGCTCGAGGCCAACATTGGTGCGGTCCAGTCCGCTGACGATTCCGGAGGTCACGGTCTGGCCGATCAGGAATGGATTGCCGATCGCCAGCACGAAATCGCCCACCTCGATCCGGTCGGAGTTGCCGACCGGGATCGCGGTCAGGTTTTCGGCCGCAACCTTGATGACCGCAATGTCGGTATCCGGGTCGCCGCCGACCAGCTTCGCGCCAAGTTCCCGGCCATCGGCCAGTTGAACGGTAATCTCATCAGCACGGTCAATGACATGGTTGTTGGTGACTACGAGACCCTGGCCTGCATCGATGATCACGCCTGATCCGGCGGCCCGCGCCTGCTGATCAGCCGCCGCGGGTTTGGCGTCCCGCTGCCGGCGGGCATTTCCGTCCGACGCGCGGCTCTTGATGGAGATGCCGACCACGGCTGGCGTGATCTTCTTGAGCATGGGAGCGAGCGTCGGCATTCCGCTCGCCTGCTGTATGACCGGAAGCGGGACGCTGGCGTTCGCGGCGACGAATCCGCTCGTCGCCAATGCGAACCCCAGCACGGTCGCCCGATATATCCGGTTCATGGCGCCGCCCCTCCGGAGCGGAGAAGTTGGGCGAAAAGGCGAAAACGGGCGAACCGCAATAAAGTGAAAACTCCAATTATAATTCATAGGGAAATTCCTTCAGCCAACATTGAGGCAGCGCAATTGCTTCAGGACCTCTGCACTAAGCGTAAGCATGCTTCGTGCGGCGCACAAGGGTTCCTTAGAGTAAATTCGCGCGCCGAATAACTTCTCAAAACATATAGGATTTACGCTAGATTTATGCTGCGCTGCCCGCGCCTTGGGCAGCGCGATTAGTCCGCCGAAGCTATTTTTTTGCTGCGTTGCGCAACGCGCTTTGAAGTTGCCAGGACGCCCGGTGAAGCGACTGATGAATTTTCGCGCTATAATGCCCCGTCGGACCGCTTGCGACCCGTGCGCGCCACGCCTGCCCTGGGTTGTGTCCGGCTCGCGCAACGGGATCCGGGGGCGTCGGGGAGAGGACACATGACAGCATTGGTCGTCGGGCTTGTTTCGATCGCGGTGGTCTGGCTCATCGTGATCTACGGCTCCATCTATGTGAACAAGAACGTGCAGTAGGCGACAGCCGCCAAAGGCCCCTGCCGGCAACGGCATCCGACTGGCTCACATCCTGCAAAGGTCAGGACACGGTTCGGCTGCCTGCTGTACCGTGGGAGGGCGTTGTCGCATTGAGCGGAGCCGCGAATGAAGGACATCCTGGAAAACCTCGAACGCCGGCGCGCCAGCGCCCGCGCCGGCGGCGGCGAGCGGCGCATCGAGGCCCAGCACAGGCGCGGCAAGCTCACCGCCCGCGAGCGTCTCGAACTCCTGATGGACAAAAGCTCGTTCGAAGAGTTCGACATGTTCGTCGAGCACCGCGCCACCGATTTCGGCATGGACAAGACGAAGATCTCGGGCGACGGCGTCGTTACCGGCTGGGGCACCGTGAACGGCCGCACCGTGTTCGCCTTCGCCAAGGATTTCACAGTGTTCGGCGGTTCATTGTCGGAGACCCACGCCCAGAAGATTACGAAAATCCAGGACATGGCCATGAAAGCACGCGCCCCGATCATCGGCCTGTTCGATGCCGGGGGCGCTCGGATCCAGGAAGGCGTAGCGGCGCTCGGCGGTTACGGCGAGGTCTTCAAGCGCAACGTGATCGCGTCCGGCGTCATTCCGCAGATCTCCGTCATCATGGGGCCCTGTGCCGGCGGCGACGTGTATTCGCCCGCCATGACGGACTTCATCTTCATGGTGAAGGATACGAGCTACATGTTCGTGACCGGGCCTGACGTGGTCAAGACCGTGACCAACGAGGTCGTCACTGCCGAGGAACTGGGCGGCGCCGTCGTCCATACGACCAGATCTTCCGTTGCCGACGGCGCCTATGACAATGACGTCGAATGCCTCCTGCAGATGCGGCGCCTGATCGACTTTCTGCCCGCGAGCGCGGCTGCCGGTCCCCCCGAATGGCCGTCGTTCGACGACATCGAGCGCGAGGATCCCTCGCTCGACACGCTGGTGCCGGAGAACCCCAATAAGCCGTACGACATGAAGGAGCTCGTTCTCAAGGTGGCGGACGAGGGCGATTTCTTCGAGATCAGCGAGGCTTTCGCCCGCAACATGGTGACGGGCTTCGGACGTCTGGACGGCCGCACGGTCGGCTTCGTGGCGAACCAGCCGATGGTGCTGGCCGGCGTGCTTGATGCCGATGCCAGCCGCAAGGCGGCGCGCTTCGTGCGCTTTTGCGACGCCTTCGATATCCCGATCATCACCTTCGTGGATGTCCCCGGCTTCCTGCCCGGCACCGCGCAGGAATATGGCGGCCTCATCAAGCACGGCGCCAAGCTCCTGTTTGCCTACAGCCAATGCACGGTGCCGCTGATCACCGTCATCACCCGCAAGGCGTTCGGCGGCGCCTATGACGTGATGGCGTCCAAGCACATCGGCGGCGACATCAACTACGCCTGGCCGTCCGCCCAGATCGCCGTGATGGGCGCGAAAGGCGCGGTGGAGATCATCTTCCGCTCCGACCTGGGCGACCCCGAAAAGATCGCGGCGCGCACCTAGGAATACGAGGACCGCTTCCTGTCGCCGTTTGTGGCGGCCGAACGCGGCTATATCGACGAGGTGATCATGCCGCGGGCGACGCGCAGGCGGCTGGTGCGGGCGCTCGCGATGCTCAGAGGCAAGAAGGTGGAGATGCCGGCGAAGAAGCACGATAACTTGCCGGTGTGAAGATGAATTCTGTTGTTGACACACCTATTGCGAGCATTTATTAAAGCGTGTACCTCATGAGGCCATGCGCGCGATGATATATTGTGTCTCAATGCCCCCCGCAGCCGCCCACTCAAGGGCCGTAGTGAGGCTCTTCGCCCAAGAATCGTTGTCGCCGTGCAGTGAGGAATCGGCTGCATTTTCTTGATAACGCTCTCGTCCCGAGGGTCTGGAACAAGCCTTTTCGCAGGGAGGTACAAGAATGAATGCCACTCGCCAGTGGAGGCCCAGATGCACACGGCGAGGAGATCGAATTCCCCGAAGCGATAGGGTCTCGTATCCTTCCCTTTCATTTGGCCCGATCGCGTGCGCCGAACTTCCACGATATAGGAGCCGCGCTGCATCAGCGGTTGTCAGGCCTTTCGCCTTTGCGTTTTCACTTGAATGCGGACGGGCGACCATCTTTGCGGAGACATGCATCATAGGACACGTCTCCAATCGGCGGCTCGCTCTCCCAGCCCTTCGCGGTTGGAATCGCATCGAGCACGAACACGGCTTCCGCAATCAAACCGACACGCCGCGTTGCGTCAGATCGCCGGCACGGTTTATCGCCTCCAAAATCATCTCTGCCGGAGGGGGCCCTCTATGGAGAACTGACCGCATATTACCGCACCACGTTCGGTGCGGCATACCTGACGGACAGTTGAAGTGGACCCCATCAGGCGCCGGACCAGGTCAAAGCGACGCTCATGGCGATGTCGCGTGGTCATCAACCCCGATCGCGTCGACATCAATCTCTCCCGAGACCGTCTTGCTGAGCTGCTGGCCGGGCAGCCGATTGATCCGGCGATGCAGGAAGACCGGCC
>JAJPKK010000289.1 GCA_021323775.1 Hyphomicrobiales bacterium | reverse complement strand
GCTGCCGCCGCCCGCAAGACTGCATCCAAGCGATCAAGGCCCTCGCCAAGGCCGCGCGCCCTTAAGGCTTCTGCACCCACTCAAGATTCAAAAGAGGCAAAAACTGCGACTACATATTGTGTCCAATGTAATCCCCGTCTCTGAATTCAAAAGAGTTTTCCACCGGGCCTGGCCCGACCTGCAGCGCATCAAACTTCTGCTACCTAGATGCCCTTCCACTCTCGCCATGCCGCGCCCTGCCTCCTCCCCAGGCAAGCGTTACGTTGGAGCACAACATAGCATTCCAGCGTTAAGCCGCAGCCATCAATCGCGATCGAGCGGCTTTTTTGCAAGTGCGATGCGCTTGCATCAATTCACGCGGCCACGCCGAAGAGGTGGAGCCCCAAAGGCGCGGCTCGACGCCCAGCCCGCGCATCACGGCCGACCCCGCGTCCGCGCTGTGTCGGCGCACCGCGCAGCCCACAGCGTCAGCCCGGCGACGACGATCACCGGCGCAAGCAGCACCAGATAGCCGCCCCGGCCGAACGCAACCGCGCCCGCCAACGTCCCGGCCAGGAAGCCGAGCGGCAGCGGCACCGTGCCTCGCAATCGCCGGCGGCGAATCTCGCGCTCACGAGCAATCTCGGCCGGCTCGCTGCCGCGGCACAGCCGCGCCCAAGCGAGCTGGGTGGCGTCGACGGCGATCTGGCTCGTGTTGGTGGTCATGACGTTGGTGGAAGCCACCCCACGCATCAGCAACCGCACAGCTGCGCTCTGCACGCCCATCGCGGCGAGGCCGAACATCGACGCGGCGACGACCGCCGTCGCTTCCGGCCCTCTGAATGGACTGCCCGCCGCAAACATCGCAGCAAAGCCGATCAGGAGCAGCGTCTCGAGCGCGAGCGCTGCCGCCAGCGCACGGCGCGCAACCGCCTGTCCGGCGATGGCAGCGAGCGTTGCGGCAACGCCGCCGGCGAAGAACACCGGCACTGCGAGCAAGACCGTCGCCCCAGGCGACCCGGCGACCGGATGGGCGCCGGCCAGCACATAGCTTCCGGTCACCTGGGCAACGAAGAACCCGAACAGCCCAAGGAACGTGCAGGCGTCGACAAATCCGGCCACGAGCGCGAGGAGAATGGAAACCGCGCAGGGCGGCTCGATGGCGACAGGGAAGGCAGTCCATTGCACGGGCGGCGCGCTCCGTTCATCACCGGCCCCCTTTTCGCTCCCCTCGCGTCCGTAGGGCGCAGTTGCCGAGGGCGTATTGCGCCGCGGCGGGGGATCTACGCTTGATACCAATCCGCCCTGCACCCCACGCGGGGGGATATCACTCGCTGGACAGAATAACGTTGCGCACGATGGGATAGATCTGCCCGGTCCATTTCTGGCCGCTGAAAACCCCGTAGTGGCCGACGCCCGCCTGCATGTGGTGACGCCGCATGTACGGCCGCAGCCCGCTGCACAGTTCATGCGCCGCCATCGTCTGGCCGACCGCGCAGATATCGTCGCGCTCGCCCTCGACCGTCAGCAACATGGTGCGGCGGATGGCGCGCGGTTCCACGCGCTCGCCCCGCCACGTCAGCTTGCCGAGCGGCAGCGCGTGTTCCTGAAACACCAGCCGGACGGTTTCGAGATAGAACTCCGCCGCAAGGTCGAGCACGGCAAAGTATTCGTCGTAAAAGGCTTTGGTGGTCCTGGCCTTCTCGATTTCGCCGTCGCGGAGGTTCTCGTAAAGCTCGCGGTGGGCCTTGATGTGCCGTT
Source organism: Hyphomicrobiales bacterium (assembly GCA_021323775.1). Classification (GTDB taxonomy): domain Bacteria; phylum Pseudomonadota; class Alphaproteobacteria; order Rhizobiales; family Xanthobacteraceae; genus JAJPKK01. The sequence goes on along the minus strand of JAJPKK010000289.1, from coordinate 48,279 downwards.
CGATGTTCATGCTCATGAAGGCCGCAAGCTGCACAAAGCCAGGATAGACCCGCCGGAATGCGCCTGGATATCGCATCGGCACGATCGCAATCAGGTTCTGCTCGAACCATGAAATCGGTCTCGACGTCGCAAGCTCGTTGACCTGCGTGGGGTTTACGCGGGTGTCGATCGGCCCCGCCATCAGGGTGATGCTGCGCGGCTGGGCCGGGTGTTGCGATTGCGCCATCACAGCGGTGGCGACCAGCGCAGCGACGCACGGCTGGCAGACCGCCACGACATGAGCGCCGGGGCCCATCGTTTCCAGAAAGTCGAGCAGGTGTTGAATAAAGTCGTCAAAGCCAAACGCGCCGTGGGAGAGCGCCACGTCGCGCGCATTGTGCCAATCGGTAATATAGACGTCATGATCGGCCAGCATGGTGTTGACGGTGGCGCGCAGCAGCGTCGCGAAATGTCCAGAGAGCGGCGCGACCAGCAGCACGCGCGGCTGCGCCATATCAATATCCTTCTTGAAGTGCAGCAGCGTGGCGAATGGCGTCACGTGGGCGGCCTCCTCGCGCACCGCAACCTCGCGATTTCCGACCAGAACCGCCTCGATGCCGAATGGCGGCCGGTGGTGGGTGAGCTTGGCGCGCGCAATCAGCTCGCAGGCGGCTGTGATGTTGCGAATGATCCCGAGATTTTTGGTGTATGGAAGATCAAAGCGGCTTGCAGCCAGAGACGCCAAAGCTCGCACTGCGACCATGAGGTCGGCATGCGCCTGATAGGCCTGGTAGAGCATCTATGTCGCTTGGATGGAGGCGCATCGCGATCCATCCGTTCCCCTTCCGGATGAAAAGCTAAATTAATTTTTGTTGCAGTGCGACAGAAATTTGCGCATCGTGGGCAAAGCCGGCATAGCTTGCATGACTTGGCCGCGGAACGGCGGGTCGAGCCCAACATCCTTGTGCGGAATTCTTCATAATCTGCTGGAAGTGTGAGCGATTCTGCGACCGACCAGCAGACCCGCGCGAACTCAACTTAAGGGATGGCCAGGATGGAAAAGCCCAAGCTGATGATAGCGAGCAAGAATTACGGCTCGTGGTCGCTGCGCGGCTGGTTGCTGTGCAAGATGGCCGGACTCGATTTCGAAGAGCACGTCGCCCCCTCGGACGACCCCTCGACGCGGGCCGAGTTGCTGCTTCTGTCCCCCTCCTTCCTGGTGCCGTCGCTGACCAACGGATCCGTCAAGGTGTGGGACACGCTCGCCATCGCCGAGTATCTCAATGAGCTGTTTCCTGACGCTGGCCTGCTTCCGCAGGACGCGGCGGCGCGGGCGCTCTGCCGTTCGATCTCGGGCGAGATGCATTCCGGCTTCATGAATCTTCGCTCCGCCTTGCCGATGAACATCAAGGGCCACTATCCGGGATTTAAGGTCTTTGCCGGGGCCCAAGCAGATATCGACCGCATCGTCACGATCTGGCGCGACTGCCTCGCGGCCTCTGGAGGGCCTTACCTGTTTGGCGCAAAGCCGTGCCTTGCCGACGCCATGTATGCGCCGGTTTGCACCCGCTTTCTCACCTATTGCGTGAAGCTCGACCCGGTCTGCGCCGCCTATTGCGGGGCCATCATGGAAATGCCCTACATGCGCGAATGGATCGAAGCCGCGCTGAACGAGCCTGACGACGTGTCGGAGCTTGATGTGGAGTTCTGAGTTCAGGCGGGCCGCGCGTCAGGCCGCGCTTGAGGCCCGCCGACGATCGGCGGCGCGTTGGCGGACCGCATCGACGCGCTCCGGCGTCATGTGCGTCCATCCCTTAAGATGATATTTGGTGACGGCGGCACGCCAAGTCTCGTAGAGTGCGGGGTCGGTCGCGGCGAGTTCGAGCGGCGCATCCTGTTGCGCCAGGCGCGCCACCTCGCGCAGAAGCTCCCAATCGCGAGCGACCGCGATCTCGGCCATTCGTCCCTTCAGCAGCACATCGAGGGCGTCGACATAAAGCGTGCGAGCGGTTCTATTCACTTGCATGTCCTCTCGGAGGCCGTCACAAGCTCAACCAAGACCATGTTCTCGGCAGCTATCTCTCGCTGAGAAGAATCTGGTAGCACATTCACGGCGGCTCTGATCTCGGCGAGGTTTAGTGCGCGCTCCTTTATCCACCAAGCAACGTCCTCGACATCTCTTGGATCACCCCTCACCAGCTTCGTTGCCGATAGGAGCGCCGCCTCCGGCATGGCCACCTTCAGCGCCCCATACTCACCCAGAATTTCAACCCTAAAATCGTCGGGAAGTTTGACAAGACCCGGCCGAACGATCTGGATATAGATCGCGTCTGGATCGAGTTCGCTTCTTGGGTCGTATAGGAGTCCCAGTTCCTGACAGGCCCGACGAAACTGGGTCTCATCGTATCGGGAACTCGGACGCCAGACGTCAATATCCTGCGACTGCCGGCCGGGTTGTCCCAGAATAATCCCTGGCGTGCTGCCGATGAGGCAGATCGTGGCCGGTGCAGTGAGCTTTTGGCCAAGTTGGTCGAATATGCGCAAGAGTTGGTCGCGATCGATTGTCATCTCAGCCTTCGTGCCGCCCACGGCGAGGATTCATTTCAAGATGGGCCTGGAACACGAACGAGTTCTGAAAGTCCCCTCCCTTTAGCAGTACCGCCGAGAGCTCCCATTAGATGGCGGCTATCTCGCACCTAGAAGTTCGGTAAATGGCGAGAAACCGGAACAGTCGCAAGCGGCATATGAATATTGAGCCGAAGTGATCCTTCCGGCCCGAAATGTGATAAGGCAACAATCCCTTCCTTCCTGGAACAGAGGGGTCTGTCGCATTACAACGGCGCATATGGCGGGCGAATTGCCGCCATTCAGGAGCGGAAGCTTGAGACGAGCCGGTACTTCATTGATTCGTCGAACGGATTTCGCATCGGGCAACAGGTTGCTCGAAAGTAAGATGGCATAGTTAAGGTCCACACCTCACCCCCGCTTCAGCCATGCCGTCAGCCTTTCCACCGCTTCGGCAACCTCCGCGGACGCGCCCGCGTAACAGAAGCGGATGAAGCGCCGTCCGTGCACCGGATCGAAATCCGCGCCCGGGGTTGCGGCGACGCCCGCCTCCTCCAGCATGCGGCGGGCGAAATCGAAGCTGTCGCTGCAAAAGCGCGAGACGTCGGCATAGAGGTAGAAGGCCCCATCGACCGGCAGAAAGTGGTCAAATCCGGCGCGCGGCAGGCCCTCAACAAGGAGGCGGCGGTTGACCTCGTAGCCGTGCTTCACCGCCTCCATCTCATCGCGGCCTTCGAAGGCCGCCTCCGCCGCCACCTGCGAGAGAGCCGGCACCGAGATGGCGAGGTTCTGCTGCAACCGCTCGATCGGGCGAACGAGCGGCTCCGGCGCGACCATCCATCCGATGCGCCAGCCGGTCATGCAGAAATATTTCGAGAATGAATTGATGACGACCGCATCCGCCGAAATGCTGAGCGCGGTTTGCGCCGGGAACGCGTAATCGAGGCCGTGATAGATTTCGTCCGAGATAAAGGCGATGCCCTCCCCTTCCGCTGCGCGGATCAGGGCCGTGAGCGCTTCTCCCGTCATCATGGTGCCGGTCGGATTGGCCGGGCTCGCCACCAGAACGCCCTTCAGGGGCTGTTCGCGATGGGCTGCGAGCAGCGCTGCCGGCGCCAGCGCGAATCGCGTTGCCGCCGTCACCTCGATCGGCACGGCCTCGCAGCCGAGCGCCGCCAGAACGTTGCGATAGGGCGGGTAGCCAGGGCTCGCAATCGCGATCCGATCACCCGGCTCGAATATGCTGAGGAACGCCAGCATGAATGCGGCGGAGGAGCCGGTCGTGAGCACAACGCGTTCAGGATCGATTTCTATACCGTATCGTTCGGCGTAGTGGCGGGCGATACGCTGCCGCAGCGATGCGTTGCCGAGCGCCGGCGTGTAGCTGATCCGGCCCGTAGCGACCGCAGCCTGCGCGGCGGCGACTGCCGATGCGGGGGCTGGAGCTGCAGGCTGGCCGATTTCCATATGGATGATCCGCCGGCCGGCTGCTTCCAGGCGCGCCGCTGCCGCAACCACATCCATGACCATGAATGCCGGCACATCGCTGCGCGCCGAAGCCCGCGTCGTCGCCCTGCTCTCCCCCCTTGCAAGCCTCCTCCCCGTTCCTCCCTCGCTCGCAGGGGAGGGCAGGATGGGGGCTTGGGATCGCCTAGCGCTCATTCCGACCATCTGAGCCGCCCCGCTCTCGCCGCATTTGCCGGATTGGTACTGCCATGCTCGGCATCCCCATGTTGACCACGCCCAAGTGTGTCCATCAGCGTGGCAAGTCCCGTAGCGTGATAAGACTGAAGCAAGCAAGGCCGATTTTTCGATGACGGCGGAGACTTTTTGCCATAGCGGCCCCACCGCCCGCGCAAGCGCGGGAGGACGGGGGATTCGGGCGCGGCGAACGATTGCGGTCGCAACCGCAATTGCAGTCGCGTCCTCGCAACTGCCGGCCATGCCGGCGCGTGCCCAGGAGAAGGATGCCGCCCAGGCGCTGCCGATCATTCGCGATGCCGAGATCGAGCAGCTCTTGCGCGACTATACGCGTCCGGTGCTGCGCGCGGCCGGCCTCGCCCAGCGCAATATCCGAGTCGTCATCCTCAACGACCGCACCTTCAACGCCTTCGTGATCGACGCCAAGCGCATTTTCGTTAATGCGGGCGCCCTGATGGACGCCGAAACGCCCAACCAGATTATCGGCGTACTTGCCCACGAGACCGGTCACATTGCCGGCGGCCATCTCAGCAAGCTGCGCAATGAGCTCGCCAATGCGCAGACGGCTGCCATTCTGGCCATGCTGCTTGGTGTGGGCGCTGTCGCCGCAACAGCAACCAGCCGCGGCAATGTCGGCGGCAATCCGATGGCTGCGATCGCGGGCCCGCAATCGATGATCATGCGCTCGCTGCTCGCCTATCAGCGGGCGCAGGAGGAGCAGGCTGACCGCGCCGGCGTCAACTTCCTGACCCAAACCGGCCAGTCGGCCAAGGGCATGTACGACACGTTCAAGCGGTTCGCCGACCAGCAGCTGTTCGCATCGCAACACGTCGATCCCTATGTGCAGTCGCATCCCATGGCGACCGAGCGCATTGCGGCGCTGGCCGAAGTGGCGCGATCCAATCCCTATTGGGACAAGAAGGATCCCCCTGAGCTGCAGCAGCGCCACGATATGGTGCGCGCCAAGCTGTTCGGTTATCTCGACCAGCCCGACACGCTGGTGCGGCGCTATCCCCTGAGCAACACGAGCCTCCCGGCGCGCTATGCCCGCGCCATATCCAGTTACCGCCATTCCGATTTGCGCGCCGCACTGGGACAGATCGATTCGCTGATCCAGGCGCAGCCAAACAACCCCTATTTCTACGAGCTTAAAGGTCAGGCCTTGGTGGAATCGGGCCGCGGCCGCGAAGCGATCGCGCCGCTGCGCTATGCGATCGCCCATGCTCCGGACCCCACCCTCATCCACGTACTGCTCGGCCAGGCGCTGATCGAGGCCAACGATCCGGCGCTGGTCGCCGAGGCGGTATCCAACCTGCGACAGGCGCTCGCCAGCGATCAGGAAATCCCTGATGCCTATGATCACCTTGCGATCGCGTATGGACGCAAAGGCGACTTCGCGGACGCGGACCTCGCCTCCGCTCAGGCGGCGTTCAATCGCGGAAATTTGCCCACCGCCCGGCAACTTGCGAGTCGCGCGAAGGGAGAATTTGCCATAGGATCGCCCGGATGGGTCAAGGCGGACGACATTGCAAGCTTCAAGCCGCCGCAACAGCGCCGCCTGTTCCAGTGACGTGATGGTGGGCAACCGGAGGTATAAGGGCAACATTGCCGGGTAAGGCGCGGCGCCCTGACGATCGGGAAGGCCAGACAAGCCGGCACCCCCCTTCCCTCCCCCGCTCCCGCGAGGGTAAGGAAGGGGAGCACTGAGCGTTGCCCGGTTGCTTGAACCGCCCTGTTACTTGAATCGAGGAACCAAACCTATGACGCCGATGATCAAGAGACTGACCGGAGCAGGCGCGGCTGCCCTGCTGATGCTGGCGCTGCCGGTTGCGGCGCAGGAATTCTCTGCTCCGCAGAAAAGTGAGATCGAACGCATCATCAGGGACTACCTCGTGAGCCATCCTGAGGTACTGCAGGAGGCAATTGCCGAACTCGACAAGCGGCAAGCTGCCGCCGATCTCGAAAAGACCAAGGCCGCCATCGCCAGCAATGCTGAGACGCTGTTCAACTCCGGCCGCCAAGTCGTGCTGGGCAACCCGAACGGCGACGTCACCATGGTGGAATTCTTCGACTACAACTGCGGCTTCTGCAAGCGCGCCCTGCCCGACATGCTGACGCTCTTGAAGGACGATCCGAAGCTCAAAGTCATTCTCAAGGAATTTCCCGTGCTCGGCCCCGGCTCTGTCGAAGCCGCCAAGGTCGCAGTCGCGGTGCGCATGCAGGACAAGAGCGGGAAGAAATATCTCGAATTTCATCAAAAGCTCCTGGGTGGGCGCGGCCAGGCTGATAAGGCGCGGGCGCTCGCGGTCGCCAAGGAAGTCGGCATGGATATGAAGCGCATCGATACCGACATGGCCAGCGATGAGATCAAGGTGTCGCTTGAGGAGAGTCTCAAGCTGGGCGAGACGCTCGGGCTCAATGGCACCCCCAGCTACATCATCGGCACCGATGTGGTGATCGGCGCGGTCGGACTTGACGCGTTGCGCACCAAGGTCAGCACGGCGCGCTGCGGCAAAGCCGTGTGTTAGCGAGAGCGGCTGCCGCTCGGCGTCGACATTTCGGCCAAAAGGCCGAGCGCGGGTGGGCACGGCGCACCGAAGCCGGGCTCGCGCGGGTTCGCCAGTCAACTGTGCCGAAATCGGCAACAGCCGATTTCGGTTGCGCCTTTGCCCAACCTATAAAAAGACTCATATTCTCTACGGCCGGGGTGCCCAGTTATTAACTAATGGGAGCGGCGGAGGAGTAATTTTTGTAATTAATTTGTGTAACAAAGAAATTTGAGAGCCGTCCAAATTGGCGTACTAGAAGCGCGGCGCAAGGCTGACCCGTGCGGCTTCGGCATGCGGCGACAGATCCGCGACCGCAGCCCTGCAGCAATGTCCACGGCGAGACGGAGTTGAGCTGGTGACGGCCGACGATAAGAAGAAATCAAATGCGGTGGTGGACGAGGAGGTGGTGCGCGCCCTGGCGCGCCTCCTCGACGAAACGCGGCTGACCGAGATCGAGATCGAGCAACGCGGCGTGCGGGTTCGGATTGCCCGTCAGGCCAGCGTGACCTATGCGCCTCCGGCGCCGGCGCCGGAAGCGCCGCGCACAGTTCCCGCCGCCATGCCCGCTGGTGCGATCGATCCGTCGCAGCACCCGGGTGTCGTGGCGTCCCCGATGGTCGGCACCGCCTATCGGGCGCCCGAGCCTGGCGCCAAGCCGTTCTGCGAGGTCGGCTCCGTCGTCAAGGCCGGCGACACGCTCCTGATCGTCGAGGCGATGAAAACTCTCAACCAGATTCCTGCGCCCAAGGCCGGCACGGTCGTCCAAATCCTGTTCGAAGACGCCCAGCCAGTGGAGTTCGGCGAGCCGCTGATGATTATAGAGTAACGGACGACGGATGACAGAGGACAGACGACGGAGGACATGATGCGGTTAATCCTTCCTGACCTCTGTCGCTACTCTCTCTTCCGACATCCTTCATTCGTCCTCTGTCCTCTGTCCTCTGTCCTCCATCCTTTGTCGTCCGTCCTCCGATGTTTGAGAAAATCCTGATCGCCAATCGGGGTGAGATCGCGTTGCGCGTATTGCGCGCCTGCAAGGATCTCGGTATCCCGACCGTAGCCGTTCATTCGACAGCGGACGCCGATGCCATGCACGTCCGGCTCGCCGATGAGAGCGTCTGCATCGGGCCGCCGCCTGCGCGCAACAGCTATCTCAACATTCCGGCGCTGATCACCGCCTGTGAGATCACTGGCGCCGACGCCGTGCATCCAGGCTACGGCTTCCTCTCCGAAAATGCGCGCTTTGCCGAAATCCTGATCGAGCACGGCGTGCAGTTCATCGGCCCCAAGCCTGAGCACATCCGTCTCATGGGCGACAAGATCGAGGCCAAGCGCACGGCGCAGCGCCTCGGCATTCCGGTGGTGCCGGGATCGCAGGGCGGCATCGCTTCCGACGCGGAAGCCCTCTCCGTCGCCCGCGAGATCGGCTTTCCGGTGCTGGTGAAGGCGGCGGCTGGCGGCGGCGGCCGCGGCATGAAGGTCGCGCGCAGCGAGGGCGATCTTGCGGTTGCGCTCGCCACCGCCCGCGCCGAAGCCAAGGCGGCATTCGGCGACGACGCCGTATATCTTGAGAAATATCTCGAAACGCCCCGCCACATTGAAATCCAGGTGCTCGGCGATGGGCGCGGCGCCGCGATCCATCTCGGCGAACGCGACTGCTCGCTGCAGCGTCGCCATCAGAAGGTGCTGGAGGAAAGCCCCTCCCCGGCCCTCAACGCTGACGAACGCGATGCGATCGGTGAGATCGTTGCGAAGGCGATGCAGAAGCTTGCTTATCTCGGCGTCGGCACCGTCGAATTCCTCTACGAGGACGGCCGCTTCTACTTCATCGAGATGAACACCCGCATTCAGGTCGAGCATCCGGTGACCGAGATGATCACCGACATCGATCTGGTGCTGGAGCAGATCCGCATCGCGAGCGGCGACAGGCTGGCGATTGCGCAGGGCGACGTGAAATTTCACGGCCACGCCATCGAGTGCCGCATCAACGCGGAGAATCCGGTGTCGTTCCGACCTTCGCCCGGCAAGATCGTGCACTACCATCCGCCCGGCGGCATGGGCGTGCGGATCGATTCGGCGGCCTACCAGGGCTACGCGATTCCGCCGCATTATGATTCGCTGCTCGGCAAGCTTATCGTGCACGGCAAGACCCGCGCCGAATGCCTGATGCGGCTGCGCCGGTCGATCGACGAGTTTGTTGTCGATGGCGTCGAAACCACGCTGCCGCTGTTCAGCGCGCTCGTACGCGACTCCGATTTCGTCGACGGCAATTACCACATCCATTGGCTGGAGCGGTTTCTGGCCAAAGGCGCGGTGGGGATTTGATGAACGCTCGATGAACCGACTGCGACAAGCTGTTTGTTTTCTGGATTGAAAGACTCGGAACAACAACACCACGCCATCATTTCCAATTCATCGGTGCGTCGTCACCGATGTCAGTGCGAGATTGCCTTATCAGGCGGCGTCGCGCCGCGGGGCTTCCGCGCAAGTTAAGGCAGTGTAGGCGCTAAAGGCGCAGATGTACGGCCCATGGGTCGAACGGCCGGGCCGGAGATACGGGTCAAAGCTCATGGGCACACGCGTGTCGACGCGCGAGAATTGATGGCGCCCAGCCTGCCGTGATGTACTTTCCAACAGAAGGAGAAACGAGACGATGCGAGCGAGCAAATTGATCACCATCTCGGCCGTCGCTGCCCTTATGGGTGGCACGAGCTTCGCAATTGGACAAGGAGCCAGCCGTTCTTTGCAAAGCGGCGCCTCTACGCAAGGACCGGCCGCCATAGAGCAGGGCAGCCCCGAGACGAAAGCTTCCCGCTCGCGAGCCGCCCAAAATCTCATGCGCCGCAGCGAGCGCGGTTCGCGCCTCCGGCTCTCGCGTTTGGACGAATGCTTGCGGAACGTGGAACGCGGCCGGGCAAAAGCCAGCGAGTGCCGCGGGATGATTGGCGCCCGCGGCCAGGCTACGATTGAGCAGGGGCAGCCGTTTACAGGCGCGCGCGCTCAGGCAATGCCGAGCGGGGGTCGTCTGGCAGCGACCGCTCAGGGAGCGAAGACCGCCACGCAAATTCAGGGCCAGCCGTCATCGCGCGCGCAGCAGTCTCTTGCGCGGACGGCTGCGGGTGGACTTGTTTACGCGCGCGCCACCCCCAGTGAAGCCCGGATCGGCTTGACTGCGGACCAACGCGCGCGCCTGCGCGAAATGGCCCGCCGGGAGCTCCCGCGGGTTTCACACCTCCCGGAGGCTCGCATTAACGCCGTCGTCCCGAGAAACGTGCAGCTCGCCCCCGTTCCAGAAGAGCTCGCGCGTTATTACCCGCGGTTCCGCCGCGACCAGGCCTTCATGTATCGCAACCAAATCGTGCTGGTCGATCCGGCGACGTCAAGGATCGTTGCGGTGCTGCCCACGTAGCCGGGAGCAGAAGAGGACCAGTTCACAACAGCGCCATCGCGGCCGCAACGGGAGCATCTCTCTCGTTGCGGCGGCCTTCAAGGAAGTCGCACCGCGAACGCCGCGAAAAGTCTCAATTCCGTAACGCAGGCTGGTAAGAATACTTGATGGCCAGGCGCGCCGCTCACGGCATCGTCGGCATCTCGGCGATGGCCTCCCCGTCCTTGCGCGGATCAGACGCGCCGTAGTTGACGCCAGCCTTGTAGTCCCGCATCACCGCTTGGCCGCCGCCCACCGCGTCCGAGAAATCGCCGAGCACCTGCACCTGATGGCCGAGCTTGGCGAGACCTTCGAAAACCGCATCGGGCATGCGCGCTTCGGCATAAAGATCGCACCCCGCAAAGCTTGCTTTGGTAAAGCGCGCGGCCTCCATGGCGGCCTGAATGTTCATGCCGTAGTCGACCACATTCGACACGAATTGCGCGTGCGCCTGCGCCTGGTTGAAGCCGCCCATGATGCCGAAGGCGATGCGCGTGTCGCCCCTGGCCATGAGGGCCGGAATGATGGTGTGCAGCGGCCGCTTCCGCGGCGCCAGCACGTTGGGATGCATGGGGTCGAGCGTGAACAGCGCGCCGCGATTGTGCAAGACGAAACCGCCGCCTTCCACTGCGATGCCTGAGCCCCACAGCGAAAAATTGCTCTGTATGAGCGAGACCATATTGCCGTCGCGGTCGACCGTGGCGAGATAAGTCGTATCCGAGCCCGCATAGGGCGGCGTGCCGGGGCCGACATTGCAGTTCGCCTTGGCGGGCTCGATCAGGGCCGCGCGGCGCTTTCCATAGGCGGGCGAGATCATGCCCCTGGTCGGCACCTCGGCGAAGCGCGGGTCGCCCACATAGTTAATCATATCCGCATAGGCGAGCTTCTTGGCCTCGATCATCGCGTGCAGGCTGGCGACGCTGTTGTGGCCCCATTCGCCAAGCGGAAAGCTCGACATGATATTGAGCATCATCAGGGCGGCGATGCCCTGCTCGTTGGGCGGCATCTCGTAGACGGTCCAGCCGCGGTAGTCGGTCGAAATCGGGTCGACCCACTCGGGCGCAAAGTCCGCAAGGTCGTCCGCCGCCATGGCGCCGCCGAGCCTCGCCGAGGTATCAAGAATGCGCTTTGCAAGCGCGCCCTTGTAGAACGCATCCCGGCCGTTTTTGGCGATTTCCGTGAGGGCGCCGGCAAGGTCGGGATTGCGGAATATCTCGCCGACCGCGGGCGCATGGCCCTTCGGCAAATAGACTCGGGCCGCCTCGCGATTGCGAGCCAAATAGCCCGCGGTCGCCGCCCAATCGTCGCCGAAAATCTCGCTGACCGGAAAGCCCGCCTTGGCGGAGGCGATCGTCGGCGCCAGCACCTCGGCGAACGACTTTTTGCCGAACCGCGCAAGCAGCGCGTCCCAGCCCGCGACCGTGCCCGGCACCGTGACCGAATGGATCCCGCTCGACGGCATCCATGGCTGGCCTCTGCTGCGCAGAAATTCCGGCGTCAGCCCCTTGGGGGCCCATCCGGAAGCGTTAAGGCCGTAGACCTTGTCGGTCTTCGCCTCGTACACGATGGCGAACAGATCGCCGCCGATGCCGTTCATCATCGGGGCGACAAGGCCCATCGCGGCGTTCGCCGCAACCGCCGCATCGATGGCGTCGCCGCCCTTCTCCAGCAGCGCAGTCCCGGCGCGAGCGGCGAGCGGGTGTTCGGCCGCCACGATCCCGTATTGGGAGATCACCATGGAACGGGCCTGCGTCCGGTCCGCCGCCGCGAGCGGCGTGATCATGAGGGCGGACGCCGCAAGGCTTGCCGCGAGCAACGGTGCAAATCGCCATCGACGCATGGATTGGCGCATGAGACGTTTCCCCCGATGAGGCGGCCTTTATTTTAGCCGCAGAAAGTATGATTCTAACCGACGGCCGATGGTTGATCCACGGCTTTGCGAAGCCTCTTCGTCAACGCCGGCAGGTCAGAACGATCGGCGCCGGCGCATTCGAACGCCTTGCCTTGACCCGCATCCTCTGGCATCCGATGTCGCTGCCGACAACAGGGGAAGTCTCCGAAAGAACGTGGACGAAATCGTCATCATTGGCGGCCCTAACGGTGCCGGGAAGACGACGGCCGCGCAATTGCTCGTGCCGCAGAGCCTTGATGATCGAAAAGGCAGGACCGTGATAGACACGACGCCGCAAGAGAAACGCTCTCCTAAACCAGGTTCCCGCTGCGCATTTTGCCTCATCTTGCCCAATGGACGCCAAAGGGTCTTGTCGTTGCGCTGCAAAAATCGCAACTTTAGGGGCGCCATGGCCAGCCGCGACTCCGCTCATATCGAGATCACGCCTGAAGTGCTGCTCAAAGCCTATTCGTGCGGGATTTTTCCGATGGCTGAGAATGCCGACGATCCGGCGCTCTATTGGATCGAGCCGGAACTGCGCGGCATCATTCCGCTCGATGGCTTTCATGTCCCGGCGCGGCTCGCCCGCACCGTTCGCGCGGAGCGGTTCACTGTCGTCTGCGACCGCGATTTCGAGGCCGTCATCGACGGCTGCGCCGAGCCGGCGCCGGGGCGTTCGCGAACCTGGATCAACGGGCGCATCCGCACGCTTTATCGCAGGCTCTTCGATATCGGCCACTGCCACACCGTCGAGGTCTACGACCGCGACGCTCTGGTGGGCGGGCTTTATGGGGTCAGCCTCGGCCGTACCTTCTTCGGCGAGAGCATGTTTCACCGCGTGCGCGACGCCTCGAAAATCGCGCTGGTGCATCTGGTGGCGCGGCTGCGCGTCGGCGGCTTCAAGCTGCTCGATACTCAGTTCGTCACCCAGCATCTGAAGACCTTCGGGGCGACCGAGGTGCAGCGCCGCCAGTATCACAAATTGCTCGCCGACGCGTTGGTCGGCGAGGCGGACTTTGCGGTGTTTCCGCTGGAGACGCCGTTGCCGGGTGCAATCGCAGTCGCGCATGCGGCTGCGCGGACCAAGTGATGGCGCTGAGGCCCAGGGCCCGGAGGGCGAGCAAAGGCGTCGGTCAGGCCCGCATCACGCCTTTGCCCACCCTGCGCGACATCGATTGCGATCAGCGGCCGACGGCAGCAACCGCCATCAACGGCGCGGCTGCTGGCGCTGCTGCGCCCCGGACGCGCGCTGCTGCGAGGTTCCCTGCCGCGGCGGCGCGGCGGCCGGGGTTGCTGGTTGAGTCTCTGCGACGGCCTGGGCGCCGCCTTTGCAGTCCACCAGCCAGACGTCATAGATGGGATGCTCGACCGCATGCAGACCGGGGCTTGCGGCGAACATCCAGCCCGTGAAGATGCGGCGCACCTCGCCCTTCAATGTGACTTCGTCAACCTCGACGAAGCCGTCGGTCAAGGGAGTCTCGGTCGGCGGCCGCGAATAGCAGGCGCGCGCGGTCACCTGAAGCGCGCCGAACTGCACCGTCTCGCCGATCGCGGCGTCGAAGGCGGTGATGCGGCCGGTAATCTTGTCGAGACCGGAGAACACCGCGGTCGGGTTGGAGATACGCTGAGGCGGCGGGACGGTGACCACATCCGCGGTCGGCGGGGGCGGCGCCGGAGCCGCGGCCGCCGGCGCAGTGGGAGATGGCAGCCCGGCGCGCGGCTGACGCTGGCCGGGCGGCGGGACCTGACCGGGCGGCGCCATCGCGCCGCCGGCTGGCGGCAATGCGACGGACTGGGCGCCTCCGACTGGAGGCAAATCTTCGCTTTGAACAGCACCCGGCCGCAGCGACGGTCCCGGCGTCGCCGGCGGTGGATTGAGCGGCGTCGTTGGCTGGCCCTGCCATTGCGGTGACGCCTGGGGCGGCGCCTGTTGCTGGACCTGAGGCTGTGGCCGGATCGGCACACTGGCGGGCGGCCGCGGCGGTTGCTCGAACGGATTGCCGAACTGCGCGGTCGCAGGGCTTGCGCAAACCAGGGCTAAGCCAAGGGCGATCGCGGCCTGGGCGAATGGCTTCATAGTCTCGTTATTGCCCTTTTCACCGTTCCGGCCTCCAGGCTCGGTAGTCGCCCGTCGCCTTTGGGCGGCGATTTTGAGCAAGCGCTGAGCCGAGCGGACGGTAGGCGGATGGGGCGCCGGTGAGATTAGGCCGATGCGGCTTCCACCATACCCGCGGCGTCACCCTCTCGGCGGTCGGCGGCGTATCGACGGTATGGTGAAGCCAGCCGTGCCAGGCCGGCCCCACGACCGAGGCCTCCGCCAGCCCCTTGTAGATCACCCAGCGCCGCTCGAAGCCCAGTGCCGGATCGATCCGGCCTCCCTTCGTGCGGTAGTAGCGATTGCCATATTCGTCCTCGCCCACCAGCTCGCCATGGCGTCTGGTCCACAACAGCGTGCCGAGAGTCGCGCCATTCCACCACGTAAAGAAGCGCAGCAGGAATTCCTTCACAGTCATGGGTCGAACGCGCCCCGTGTTTCCTGGCGCATGGCAAGATGCCGCCGCTGGCTGCGTTGATGCCACCGGCTCTGGCCTAAGTCCATAGGCATGCGGCCGCATGGACCGTGGCATCTCCGCGTCAGTCCAATTCGCTATGCCTCGCTGCAGCATCGGGCGGTGGATTCCCGTGCCGCAGCGAGGCATGGCGTCCGCGAGGGCCTCTGCTGGGTTTCTAGCCAGAGCTTAAGTCAACGGCACGCGTTTTGCGGCCCTGTTATGTCTGCTTAGATTATCGAGATAATCGAGACTGGCGCTAAGGCGATCAAGGTCAATTGGATCCTCGTCCCCACTGCAAGCAGGCGGACGATCAAAGATTGAATGATGCGTCAGGGTTGTAACATTCGTTTCGGTTTCGAAGGGTCTCATAGCCACATCCTCCCCATCGAGCAACATGGATACGAGAACGTCGGACATTGCGTCCGGCGCCCGCAGCCGGACCCCGCAGGGGAGCGCCCGGCACTGCGCGACCGCGCAGCAAAAATGAGATAGAAGGGATCGATCGCTTTTCAAGCCGCGATTTGAGAACAAAAAATCACAGTATCTCAACAGGCTACGGGCGACATTTTGCGGTTTCAGGGTGCAGCCGCGCATGCCCGCCGGCTCGCCCCCGCGTCCCTGCGGCTGTGGGCGCGACATGGCTGCTTGGAGGGCTGAACGCCTTTCGGTAAAATCTGCTGAAGATGCGCCAGGGAGAGCATTTCTGACGATTCTGTCTCCTTATCATGAGACCTGCCGCCGCCGGAAGGTGCAGGGAAATTCTGAACAGATCATGTCGATAATGCGATTCCGGCTCTGTACGAATCGCCGCGAGTTTTCCGATACTTGCGTCGCCGTCTGAGTCGGCGCCCACTCTGCGCGGCCGCCTTTATTCCCAGCTTCCACACCATATTTAGGGGTCGGTTAAGACTCTCGCGCTAATACTTGACGACGGCGAAGGAGTTTCCTAGCGTTCGCAAATGCGGCAGGGGCATATACCCAAAGTCCCGGCCGGTCGTTCCAGGCTTGCGGCCTTTCCCGGCGATTGCCAGATGGCTCGCGTGGACGCGGCTTGTCGCTTGAGGCTTTTCGGAACACCGGACCCAGGGTCGGCCTAGCGGGCAGAGAGTTTGAGCGGCGGGAAACCATCCCCTCCCGTTCCCGTACGTTGGGCGGGAAAGGGGGTGGCCCGGAGTAGAGAGGCGTCAAAACACGAGAGATCAGGAGCTTTAGGCGCGCAACCGCGACAGACGCGCGCTTTAAGGTTCGGTGCGCCAAACGGCCCCTCACTGACCCTCTCCCGCACGCGGGGAGGCGCAACTGAGGCCTTCCGCGTACGGGAAGGGGCGGGCGAAGCCACCGACGGCAGAACGAGGGCGAATGATGCGAATAGGACGGCGCTACACAAAGGACGGCCAGTCACCTTATGCCGACATCGCGTTCCGCTTGACGACCAGCGAGATCCGCAATCCGGACGGCTCGGTGGTCTTTCGTGCCGACGATGTGGAAGTGCCGGCTGCGTGGTCGCAGGTCGCCTCCGACGTGCTGGCGCAGAAATATTTCCGCAAGGCCGGGGTGCCGGCGCGCCTGAAAAGGGTCGAGGAGGCGAGCGTGCCGTCCTGGCTGTGGCGTTCGGTTGCCGACGAGGCGGCCCTGAAGGAATTGCCCGAAAAGGAGCGCTTCGTCGGCGAGCATTCGGCAAAGCAGGTGTTCGACCGTCTCGCCGGCACCTGGACCTATTGGGGCTGGAAGGGCGGCTATTTCGACTCGGAGGCCGACGCCCACGCCTTCTTCGACGAACACCGTTACATGCTGGCAATGCAGATGGCGGCGCCGAACTCGCCGCAGTGGTTCAACACCGGTCTGCATTGGGCCTACGGCATCGACGGCCCGAGTCAGGGCCACTACTACGTGGATTTCCAGACCGGCAAGCTGACCAAGTCCAAGACCGCCTACGAACATCCGCAGCCTCACGCCTGCTTCATCCAGGCGGTCGCGGATGACCTCGTCAACGACGGCGGCATCATGGATCTGTGGGTGCGCGAGGCGCGCCTGTTCAAATACGGCTCCGGGACCGGCTCGAACTTCTCGCGCCTGCGCGGTGAAGGCGAGCGTCTGTCGGGCGGCGGTAAATCCTCCGGCCTGATGAGCTTCCTGAAGATCGGCGACCGCGCGGCCGGCGCCATCAAGTCGGGCGGCACCACGCGCCGTGCCGCCAAGATGGTCATCGTCGATGCTGACCACCCGGATATCGAGCAGTTCATCGACTGGAAGGTGCTGGAGGAGCAGAAGGTGGCGGCCCTCGTCACTGGCTCGAAGATCAACCAGCGGCACCTAAGGGCAATCCTCAAAGCCTGCGTCAACTGCGAGGGCTCCGACAACGATTGTTTCGATCCCGACAAGAACCCGGCTTTGCGCCGCGAGATCAAGGCAGCGCGCAGAAGCTGCGTGCCCGATCCGATGATCAAGCGGGTGATCCAGTTCGCCAAGCAAGGCTACAAGGACATCGATTTCCCGGTCTACGACACCGATTGGGACTCTGAAGCCTACCTCACGGTTTCGGGCCAGAACTCCAACAACAGCGTGCGGGTCACTGACGCGTTCCTCAAGGCGGTCGAAGCGGACGGCAAGTGGGATCTGACCTTCCGCACCCCGCCCGGCAAACCCGCCAAGACCGTGAAGGCGCGCGAGCTGTGGGAGAAGATCGGCTATGCGGCGTGGGCGTCGGCCGACCCCGGCCTGCAATTCCATTCGACCATCAACGACTGGCACACATGTCCCGCCTCGGGGCCCATCCGCGCATCGAACCCGTGCTCGGAATACATGTTCCTCGACGACACGGCCTGCAACCTTGCGTCGCTGAACCTGCTGGCGTTCAGAGGACAGAGGACGGATGACAGAGGACAGAGGACAGAGGAAAGAGGACGAATTGAAGACAAAACATTGACCGCGGAAAAGGCAGGGGCGGGCAAGACGGGCGCTTCGTCCTCCGTCGTCCGTCCTCTGTCCTCCGCCGTCCGCTTCGACATTGACGGCTATGAGCATGCCGTGCGGCTGTGGACCATCGTGCTGGAAATTTCCGTGCTGATGGCGCAGTTTCCGTCCCGGGAGATCGCCCAGCTCTCCTACGAGTACCGCACGCTCGGCCTCGGCTTTGCGAATGTCGGCGGCCTCCTCATGTCGTCCGGCATTCCCTACGACTCGGACGCCGGCCGCGCCGTGTGCGGCGCGCTCGCCGCCATCATGACCGGCGTCGCCTACGCGACTTCGGCCGAAATGGCGGCGCTGCTCGGCGCGTTCCCGGGTTACAAGAAGAATCGCGAGCACATGCTGCGGGTGATCCGCAATCACCGCCGCGCCGCCCACGGCGAGACGAGCGGCTACGAGAAACTGGCGACGCCGCCGGTGCAGCTCGACCATGCGGCCTTGCAGGGCGCGGAGGACGGGTTCGCAGGTCTCTCCGAACATGCCAAGCGCGCATGGGACCGCGCGCTGGCGCTCGGCGCCGAGCATGGTTTCCGCAATGCCCAGGCCACGGTGATCGCCCCCACCGGCACGATCGGGCTGGTGATGGACTGCGACACCACCGGGATCGAGCCCGACTTCGCTCTGGTGAAGTTCAAGAAGCTCGCCGGCGGCGGCTATTTCAAGATCATCAATCGCGCCGTGCCCGAGGCGCTGCGCGTGCTTGGCTACACGGGAGCCGAAATCGCCGACATCGAGGCCTATGCGGTCGGCCACGGCAGCATGGCGAACGCGCCGGCCATCAACCATACGACTCTGAAGGCCAAGGGCTTCACGTCTGAGATTATCGACAAGCTTGAAAAGGCGTTGCCGACCGCCTTCGACATCAAGTTCGCCTTCAACAAGTGGACGCTGGGTGAGGAGTTCTGCAAGACCGAACTTGGCCTTGCGGCTGACGATCTCGCCAGGCCGAACTTCGACATGCTGGCCGCGCTCGGCTTTACCCGGCGCGAGATCGACGCCGCCAACCTTTATGTGTGCGGCGCCATGACGGTCGAGGGCGCGCCGCACCTCAAGCCTGAGCACTACGCGGTGTTCGACTGCGCCAATCCGTGCGGCCGGCTGGGCCGGCGGTTCCTCTCGGTCGAGAGCCACATCCGCATGATGGCAGCGACGCAGCCGTTCGTCTCCGGGGCGATCTCCAAGACCATCAACATGCCGAACGAGGCGACGGTGGAGGACTGCAAGGCGGCCTACCTCTTGTCATGGAAGCTCGGCCTCAAGGCCAACGCGCTCTACCGCGACGGCTCCAAGCTGTCGCAGCCGCTGCAGAGCCAGCTCGTCGCTGACGAGGAGGAAGAAGAGGAGGAGGGCGTCTCCGCCTTCATGGAGAAGCCGATGGCGGCGCGCACGAGTGCGCTCGCCGAGCGGGTGGTCGAGAGGGTGGTCGAGCGCATCACGGTGATCCGCGAACGCGAGAAGCTGCCGGACCGCCGCAAGGGCTACACCCAGAAGGCCGTGGTCGGCGGCCACAAGGTCTACCTGCGCACCGGCGAATACGATGATGGCCGCCTCGGCGAGATCTTCATCGACATGCACAAGGAAGGCGCTGCGCTGCGCTCGATCATCAACAACTTCGCCATCGCCATATCGCTTGGTCTGCAATACGGCGTGCCGCTCGACGAATACGTGGATGCCTTCACGTTCACCCGCTTCGAGCCGTCCGGCCCGGTGCAGGGCAACGACTCGATCAAGTTCGCGACTTCGATTCTCGACTATGTGTTCCGCGAACTCGCGGTCTCCTACCTGTCGCGCTTTGATCTTGCCCACGTGGACCCGCGCGAGACGAGCTTCGATGCGCTCGGCAGAGGCGTGGTGGAGGGCCGCCCGCCCGAGCAGCCGGCTTCGCGGTACGTGTCGCGCGGGCTTACCCGGTCGCGCACTGACAAGCTCGTGGTGATGCCGCGCGGCGAGCGCGGCGGCGCTCCGCCGCCCGCCCCTGCAGGCGGCGGGGCGCCAGGCGAAGCGGGCCGGGGCGGGCCGACGGCCCCTGCCAAGATCACGTCGTTCGCGGGCGCCCGCACGCAGGTCGAAGGCACCGCTGCGCTCAAGCCCGAGCGCGCCCCCTCCCCCGCCGAAGCGCTGGAAAGCCAGCCATGGTCGCCGTCACGGGCCGGAGCCCGCGCCGACGCCAAGGCATTCGCCGCCGAAAAGCGCGCCGAGGCGAAGGCGCAAGGCTATGAGGGCGAAGCGTGCGAGGAATGCGGGAATTTCACTTTGGTGCGCAACGGCACGTGTCTCAAGTGCAACACGTGCGGGAATACGACGGGGTGTTCGTAATTAACGAGAAATGAAAAGCCAAGAGGAAATCGTGTCGAACGCCCACATGCATGTTTTAACGTCGCTGGCGCCGGCGTGTTCGTTGTTTGTCAGCTGACGGCTATTCCCCTCTGTGAGGCTGGATGGGACGCAGTTGTAACCCGCGATCATTTCTCCCGCGGCGCAGTGGCCATCGTGACTGGTCTTGTTCTTGGCTTGCTTGGAATTAGCTTTCATCCCAAATCCGTGAGTTGGAAAGCATTTACCCCCCAGAAAGCGCTGATAATCGACGGATCTTTGAAAATCAGTCAGCTGCGGAGCAGTTACAATTCGGCGCCTCCAAGCGTTCTCTTTCTTGTGGGCCAAGGACATCGCGAAAATCAGCGACGCCAACTCACGGATTTAGGTTCATTGGCCGAAGGGCAGCATATTTGCGTCGGCGCCCAAGTGGGCGCGCGAGCTCACGCAAACACACGTAAGGCGGAGTCCGCAGGGCACGCTAGCCGCGCCGGCCGGAGTTTGCCATCGGGCCAGCCAGAGGGCGGGCGCATCGGCCCATTGATAAACTTTAAGTGTCTTCCGCAGAGTTGCTGTGGAAAGGGCGCAATACACTCTGCTACTGCGCGCGATCGCCCTCTTTCGGCCGGGATGTCATCGCATCGATCGTCTGACGTTGGCGACGCCCTATTTTCGCTGGATCTTTGCACCCTATCGCCGACCCGCTTACTCTTCTCATATCGATCCGTTCGGCGAAGGTCAGCGGCCTTCCGCGCCGGCAAGAACGGTCGAAGGCACGGAGACGACCCATGACGACCTCATCGAGGGCGACTGTCGACGCGTTTGAGTTTCCCTACATCACCTGCCGCAACATCAGCGGGCCCGAGGATGACGCTGCCGGCCGCAAGGTCTATTCCGGTCATGCGCCGGCCTCCTCTGTTCTCAGCCTGGAAGACGACGACAACGTGCGGGAATACCTCGCCGATGCTCACGGCGAGCAGAAAAACATGCCGACCCTGGTCCATCAGGCCATCCGCAAGACGCTGGAGGACCAGCCCGACCAGTTCTCCATCCTTAACGGCGGCATGGTGATTGTCGCGCGCGCCGTCGAAGTTGACGACAAACGAAAGGTTCTCCTGCTCCAGCGCCCGAGCATCATCAACGGGTCGCAAACCCAGGGCGAGTTAGCCCGCTATTTCGCCAAATACCGCAGTTTGCCGGATTTTTTTGAGCCGAGCATCAAGTTTGAGCTGATCGTCACCACTGACGACGGCCTTATTGCAGAAATCTCGATTGCACGGAATTTTCAGAACGATGTCCGTCCGATCTCGATTGCCGGACGCCGCGGTCAACTCGACGCGCTTGAGGCCGCAGTACAAAAGATTATTCCGGGGGCCAAGCTGCGCAAATCGGAAACGCATCTGCTGGATGGAGAATATTTAGATACGGAAAAACTCATCCAGGTCATGTTTGCGCTGATGCCCGGCGCCGTCCTCAAGACGCTCGACGGCGAGGCCGACGCCTCAAACAAGGTGTTCACCTACAGTCAGAAGACGCGGTGCCTCAAGCTCTTTCAACGTCTTGTCGATGCTGCGCGCGAAGATCGCGAGAGTTGCGATATTTATCAGTATTTTCTCGATATAGCCGGGCAAGCCTGGCAGCTCTATGAGCGATGGAAGTCTCATCCGGGCTTCCGCAGAACCAGGCTTCCTGCGGTCGCGCGAGAGCATGGTCAAGGCGCGGAAGTGCCGGACGGGATCATTTTTCCAATTTTGAGCGCCTTCTCGGCTTTCGTAGGCCGATCCGACAATAAATGGGAAATCACGATCCCGGAGGTGTTTGACGAACACGAACTCATCGAGGCTGCCGCGCAGGCCTACGTAGAAATCGCCGGCCGCAATCCGCAAACAATGGGCAAAAGCAAAGCCTGTTATTCGACCCTGCTGCGCGTTACGAACATCTACGCGAGGCTTGCGCGGGCGGCCTGACGCGCCCCTCGAAACGACAGGGAACGAAAGGTCTTCGCAGCGAAGCAGTCTGAATTCAGCAGCGGCAGTTCTCGGACTGTTATCGAACTTGAGAAAGTAGCCCGCGAGGAACTTGTGAAGAGGCTGCGCGCATTTGGAGGAAAGTTACCTGCGGATTTCACGTTCGATCAGCACGGTCCGAACGCCCGGTAGGAAACGCCTCAGATGCCCGATGACATCAACAACGGATCCGGGTCGGGCAAGCAGGACGACAACGACGGCGAACAGACCCTTTCGCCCATCGCCATCCTGGTTATTCTGATCGCCATCGCGCTGGTTTGCGTCGGCGGCTATTTCCTGCTGATGAAACTGGCTGACGTGTCGCGCGAGGAGGATTGCCTGCTGGCTGGCCGCCGGAACTGCGCGCCTATCGAAGTCCCGTCCAGGCGTTAATACGGCCCGCGCTTACCGCCGCAGCCCCAGGAGTCCGCACGCGATCGCGAGCATCGCCAGGGCCGAGAGCGCCAGCGACCAGTGCACGCCGAGGAGGCTGCCGATCAGACCGACGGTGACCCCGGAAAAAGCGCGCAGCCCGAGGCTCGCCATGTTGTAAAGCCCGATCACGCGGCCGCGGATTTCGTTCGGCGCGCTAAGCTGCACCAGCGTTTGCGCCATGGCGTTGAAGGCAAGCTCGAAGAACCCTGCGGTGAACAACAGCGCCAAGGCGAGCGGATAGACGGTTGCGAGCGAGAAGCCCATCAGGGCGCAACACCACAGCACCGCGAGAATGATGGCGGTCCGCGCCTTCGCGGCAAGAAGGGCGCGGCTTTCGAGCAGCACGCCGGCCAGCAATGCGCCGGCAGCGTCGGCCGCGAGCAGCGCGCTGTAGGCGACGCCGGGATCGCCGTGCCCAAGATCAAGGGCAAAGCCGGGCATTTGCGCATTGTAGGCATTGCCGACGAAGAACGAGGCGCAGCCGCCAAGCAAAGTCATCGAGACAATGACGCGATGGCCGGCGATATCGCGTATCGTCTGCACGATATCGGCGAGGCCGCGCACCGCGCGCCGCGGCGGCGCTCCCTTGCGAAACCGCGGACCGTAGGGCGCATTCACCAGCCATAAAATGAGCGGCAGATAGAACACGGTATTGAGGAAGATGCCAAGCGAAGGACCGAGCGCCAGCAGGATCGCGCCGCCCATGGCCGGTCCGACCAGCACGCCGAGATAGCGCGCCGTGGCGTTGAGGCGCACCGCGCTAGACAGATCGGCGGGGCCGACGATGTCGTACAGCAGCACCTGGCCCGGAGACTGCCACAGCACGCCGGCGCAGCCATGGATGACGAGCAGCACCATGGCGTGCCACATCTCAAGCGTGTCGGTGATGAAGAAATAGCCCCAGCCCAGAGAGGCGATGATAAACAGCACCATGCCGCACTGGATAAGGCGGCGCGGATCCAGCCGGTCGGCGAGCGCGCCGGCCGCGACCGAAAACATGAGGAACGGCAGCCAGTGCGAAACAACGGCGAAACCTGCCAGGGCCGGGGATTGGAATTTGCGGAACACCACCCAGTAGCTGATGACGTGCTCGATGTTGTCGGCCATCATCGCCAGCACATAGGTGACGAACTGCGCGCGGTAGCCCGCATGGCGCAGGGCCGCAAAGGATTGCTTCGCAGGCGCGGTCGCGGCTGCGGGGGTGTTCGCCCGTATATTCACGTTGTGGATTCACTCCCGCGCGCGCTTCGCAGCCGCCACCCGCTGGAGACGGAACACCGCGACGATCTCCTGCCGGCTGCACGACTTCGCGCCCAGCGCGAGCGCGCGGGCCCGCTCGAAACCGGTGATGTCGTAATGCGGCGCAGTGGTCTTGGGCGGTCCCTGATACGAGGCGCGGGAAATACCCAGCCGGGCCGCAAAGCCGTGCAACTCGTTGATGTCATCGGCCAGCAGATGGCACCATTTGAGGCCATGCCAGTTCCAGATGGCGTCATCGACATAGACCATTGAGGAATCTCGTGGAATTGATCGAACGGAGAGGCTGGCCCGGCGCCGGCAACGGCCGAAACCGGTCGAAGATAACAAAAACGGCGCCCGCAAGTAACAGACGATTGCACCTCGCGCAATCCGCGATCACGAGAATTCCTGCATCGACAAGCTGCGGCGCAGCGGTGTTATGGGCTACGGCGTTCGTCTATAATGACGGGCATTAAAGGCTGGAAAGCAAAGCCATGAACGTTGCTGTCACCACAGCCGCCGAAGGTTTCCCGCGCCGGGCGTTCACCGTCGACGACATCAGCCGCATGATCGAAGCCGGCATCATCGGCGAGGACGAGAAGTTCGAGCTGATCGAGGGGGAAATCGTCATGATGGCGTCGAAGGGCATCGCACATGAGCGGATCAAGTCAGCCTTGACCGTTGCGGTCGCCCGCGCCTTGCCTGATCACCTGACGATGGGGGTCGAAGTCACGCTGCGGCTCACCAACACGACCCTGCTTGAGCCGGACATTGCGGTTTTTCCCAAGCAGCTGTTCAAGAAATCGTCGGCTGGATTTGCCCAGCTCGATCCCGGCGAGGCCCATCTCGTCATCGAAATCGCCGCCTCAAGCCTCGCCTATGATAAAGGGCTGAAGGCGCGGCTTTACGCGCGGCATCGCGTCAGAGAGTTCTGGGTCGTCGACGCCAACGAGGGCGTCACCTGGGTTCACACCGGCGCAAGCGGCGACAGATGGTCGTCCATCGTCAAACGCGGGCCGCAGGACACGTTCGCCATGTCGGCGCTGCCCGGCTTCTCGATCAGGGTCGGCGAAATCGAATAAAAAGGCCCCGGTTCCGGCCAGCCGCAGGGGAGGACACGCATGACCGCATCGCAAACGGCGGCCCAGCCCCTCACCGCCGGCGCAGCGACCCCTGAGGACATTCTCGCCCGCATCGAGCGGCTGCCGTTGTCGTCATGGCAGATCAGAACACGCATCATCGTCGGCACGGCCACGTTTTTCGATGCGTTTGACGCGCTCGCCATCGCCTATGTGCTGCCCGTTGTCGTGCCGGTCTGGAAGCTCACGCCAGGCGCTATCAGTTGGCTGATCTCGGCGGGCTATGTGGGCCAACTCATCGGTGCGCTCATCGGCGGCGCGCTCGCCGACCGGATCGGGCGTCGGCCCATGATCGTGGCGTCTGTTTTGTGGTTCGGGCTCTTCAGCCTCGCCTGCGGGTGGGCGTGGGACTACCAGTCGCTGCTCGTGCTGCGTCTTCTCCAAGGTCTCGGCCTCGGCGCCGAAGTGCCAGTGGCCGCAACCTATATCAGCGAGCTTGCAAGGGCCAAGGGCCGCGGCCGGTTCGTGCTCCTGTTCGAACTCGTGTTTCCGGTCGGTCTGCTCGCAGTCGCCGTAATAGGCCGCTGGATTGTGCCGCTCGGCTGGCAATATCTCTTCTTCGTCGGAGGCGTGCCGGCGTTATTCGCGCTGTTCATGATGCTGCGTCTGCCGGAATCGCCGCGGTGGCTGGCTTCGCGCGGCCGTGGCGAGCAAGCGGCGAACGCAATGGCGTTCATCGAGAAGAGGGTAGAGGCCGCGACCGGCAAGCCGCTGCCGCCCGTCGAGTCCGTCGGACGGAAGATCGCCGGCGGACATTCAAGGTGGATGGAGCTGTTCAGCCCCCTCTATCGTCAGCGCACGCTGGTCATCTGGGTGGCGTGGTTTGCGACCTATTTCGTCAATTACGGGCTCACCACGTGGCTGCCGACCATCTATCGGACCGTCTTCAAGCTCCCGCTCGAGGACGCGCTCAGCTACGGTCTCATCACGCAGTCATGCGGGCTCGCCGCGAGCCTGGCCTGCGCGCTGCTGATAGATCGGGTGGGCCGCCGCATCTGGTTCGCTCTGGCCTTCGCCGGCACGGCCGCGGCGCTCACGACTTTATGGTGGATGGGCCCCGACAGCGCGGAGCGCGTCCTCTTTTTCTCCATCCTGACCAGCACGTGCATCAACACCTTGTCGCTCGCGCTCTATCTCTACACGGCCGAGCTTTACCCGACCCGCATGCGCGCACTCGGCACCTCCACGGGCACCGCATGGCTGCGCTTTGCGTCCATTCTTGGACCTCAGGTCTTCGGCAATACGGTCGCGAGCGGCAGCATCGGCGGCGCTTTTCTGGTGTTTGGTCTGGTGGCGCTTGGAGCGTGCGCCGTCGTCGCCTTGTTTGCGACCGAAACCAAATCGCGCGTGCTGGAGGAGATTTCGCCGTGAGGCGAATAAGGAGAGAAATCGGCCGGGCTAAATCGTCCGCATCTGCGTCAAGCACTTGCGCGCCCCAAACCGAGGCCGCCGCCGTGACCAAGAGCGGCGACGCGTCCTTGGTCACCGCGAGCAACCTCTCGCTTCACGAATTATTCGAACAGCAGGCTCGCGCGATGCTGGAGCGCGCCGATATCGACGAGGAGCAAAAGCAAGGCATCCTCGTGGCCATGGCCTGCCCGTGCTGCGGCGCGGGCGGAATGTCGTTCAGCGTGAAACTGAAGGCGGAAGACTCGTAGCCCGGATTGAGCGCAGCGAAGGCCGGGGTCGCCTGGGCCATCCGGCGCTGCCCCGGGTTTCGCTGCGCTCAAGCCGGGCTACTGGCAAAAGCTTTAATTATGCCGCGAGCTTGGCCGCGATTTGCGCCACATGGCGGCCCTGGTAACGGGCGCCGTCAAGCTCGACCGCCGACGGCCATCGGCTGCCGTCGCCGCCGGCGATTGTCGAGGCGCCATAGGGCGAATTGCCCATGACCTCGGAAAGCCCCATCTGGCGGTGGAATGTGTAGGGTAGGCCGACGACGATCATGCCGAGGTGCAGCAGCACCGGGTGGAATGTCAGGATGGTGGACTCTTGGCCGCCGTGTTGGGTCGCGGTCGATGAAAACACTGATCCGACCTTGCCGACGAGCGCGCCGCTGACCCAGTGCTTGCCGGTCTGGTCGATGAAGTTCTTCATTTGCGCGGTCATGTTGCCGTACCGCGTGCCGGTGCCGAAAATGATCGCATCGTATTCGGGAAGCTCGTCCACGGTGGCGATCGGCGCTTTCTGGTCGAGCTTGTAGCCCGACTTGCGCGCAACCTCTTCCGGCACCAGTTCGGGGACGCGCTTGATTACCGCATCGGCGCCCGCCTGGCGCACGCCTTCCGCAACAGCCTCCGCCAGGCGTTCGATATGACCATGGGCGGAGTAGTAGAGGACCAGAACCTTTGCCATTTGTTTGTTCCTCCTGAGGTGATCGCATTTGAGCCCGGCGCATTTCGGTCGAAGGAGATCATGTGCAGGGTGAGAGGCGCTCCTCAGCCTGCCGAAGGACGCGCGCCGCGCCCTCCGACCACGGATCGGCGGGCGCGTCGCTCTGCGCTTGCCGAAGGGCCCGCCCTCTGACGCCCTCGAACCGGAACGCGTTCTACGTCGAGCCTTTGTTTTGAAAACACAGGGCAGGACTGGCGGTTCCGAGCGAGGAAGCCCGTCACGCCGCCTCGCGAAGCAGCGCCTGCACGTCGAGCGGACGCGTGTGCATGTTGAGGCGGCCGTCGGGGGTGCGCGGCCATTGCGACTGCGGCCGGTCCCAATAAAGCTCGACACCGTTGCGGTCCGGATCGCGCAGATAGAGCGCCTCGCTGACGCCATGATCGCTCGCCCCGTCCAATGGAATTCCCGCCGCGAGCACACGTTTCAGCGCTCCGGCCAGTGCCGCGCGCGTGGGGTAAAGGATCGCCAGATGGTAAAGCCCAGTGGCGCCGCGCGGCGGCGGAGACCCGCCGCGGCTTTCCCACGTGTTGAGAGCGATATGATGGTGATAGCCGCCGGCCGAAACGAAGGCGGCCTCGCCGCCATAGCGCTGGGTCAGCGCAAATCCGAGCACACCGCAGTAGAAGGCGAGTGCGCGGTCGAGATCGGCGACCTTGAGATGGACGTGGCCGATCCTGACGGCCGGATCGATCGGATGCGGCGTCTGCGACGGCTCCAGAGTGACAAGCGGCGCGGGTTGGTCAGACATATCGACCTCGCTTGAATATCTGTCGCCCCTCCCTTCCCTCCTCCGCAAGCGGGACGGCAGCGAGGGTTCGCCGCTATCGCACGCCCGATCACTCCCGCGCCCGCAACATCGTGGTCGCTCCCTCGTTCACCTTGAACGTGTCGCCGTCGATCACGACGCCATAGAACACCGCGGCCTCGTGCACCGACACGTAGCCCTGGCGCACGTCGTTGCGCACGTCGTCTACCGGTCTATCTAAGGGCGAACCGTAGCCGCCGCCACCGCCGGACCGCAGGCGAAATGCATCGCCGGCCTTGATCTGGGCGACCAGCACCTTGGCGTTCGGGAAATCGGTCTTCCAGTGGGTTCCGAAGCGGAGCGCCACGGAATTGCCCTTGCCGTCGCGACCGCCCGCAAGCCCCCAGGGGCGGCAATGGGCGCGTTCGATCTGGGTATTGAGGGTGATGTCGGTGCGCGCCCGCACCACGCGCTCTACACCGAGGCCGCCGCGATGGCGGCCAGGGCCGCCGGAATCGGGCACCAGCGCGTAGCGCTCGACAACGAGCGGAAATTTCGCCTCGATCTGCTCATTCGGCGAGTTGTGGGTGTCGCCGTCGTTGATGGCGACGGTGCCGGACACGCCGTCCTCCGTGCGCTTGGCGCCCCAGCCGCCGCCGAGCGGGCCGAAATTGCCCATGAAGAATTCCGATGTCTTCGGATTGAAGCCGTGGAACTGCGCGACCAGGAGATCAGCGTGATGCCCGGCGATGACGCGATCCGGAATGGCCGGCGCCAGCGCCTTGAAGACCGTATCGACGATCGTCATCGGGAACGTCATCCACCATCGCATAGGAGCCGGACGCGTCGCGCTGATGATTCGGCCGGGCGGCACGATGGTCTTGAGGCTGCGAAAGGAGCCGTCATTGATCGGATAGTCGGTCGGGGACGTCAGGCACTTGTAGGCGACCTGCGCACAGGCATGGCCGGTGGTGATGCCGGAATTGTAGAAGCCGCGCACCTGCCGGGAGACCTCGGTGAGGTCGATCGTCATCTCCTCGCCTTTGACCTCAACGCGCACGCGGATGGGGATTGGCTTGCCGATCGCAACGCCGTCGTCGTCCATGAAGGATTCCGCCTCGTAGACGCCGTCCGGAATCGATTTGGTGTGGGCGCGCGCCACCGCCTCGGAGCGGTCCATGATGGCCGCAATGGCCGCCGCCACCTCGTCGCGGCCGTAGCGGGCGATCAGTTCCAGAAAGCGCCGCTCGCCGGTCTTGACCGCGGTCACCTGAGCGCGCAGGTCGCCGAGCGCACGATTGGGGATGCGCACGTTCTGGCGGATGATCTCGACGAGGTCCTCATTGACCTTGCCGCGGTCCTGGTATTTCAGAATCGGGATTTGCAGTCCTTCGGAAAAAATATCCGTCGTCATCCCGCCGAGCGTGCCCCCGATGTCGATCCAGTGGGCCATGCAGCATGAGAAGGCGACCAGCACCCCCTTGTCGAAGATCGGCAAGGTCAGCGTGACATGGTTGAGATGGCTGCCGGTGATGTAGGCGTCGTTGGTCACGTAGATATCGCCGGGCCTGACGCCGTCGCGGCCGAAATGGCGGATCTTCGCCTTCACGGTCTCCGCCATGCCGCGGATGAACATCGGCAGGCCGATGCCGATGGACACCGTCTCGCCTTCCGGCGTGAACAGCCCGACCGTGAAGTCCAGCGCCTCGTAGATGATCATGTTGTAGGCGGTGCGCATGAGGTTGGTCTTCATTTCCTCGGTCACCGCCATGACGCCGTTGCGCACAATCTCGGCAATCACCGGATCGACAGGCCCGCGCTTCCTGCGCTCGGTCCCGCTGTGCTTGGTGGTCTTTGTGGCCTTGCGCGTCATCGCGCTCCTCTCCGGGTGGCAACTTATGTCGTCCGGATGGAGCGAAGCGACATCCGGGAACGGCTGATCCCGCATTTCGCTTCGCTCAATGCGGGCTACATCCCTACGTGGCCACGCTCACGATCGTCCCTTTCCCACCGCGATATCGAGATTGCCGAAGCGGTCGACCTCCAGGGCGGCGCCCGGCATCAGCACAGTTGTCGATGCATGTTCCTCGATCAGCGCCGGCCCCTTGATGCGATTGCCCGCGGTCAGCGCGTCACGCGCGAACAGGCGCGTATCGACGAAGCCGTGCCCCTCAAAGTAGACCGGCCGCTTGCCGGTGCGCGCCGCCTTGGGCGGCGCGGCCCCGCCGGAGGCTATCTCCTCCGGAACCGGCTTAGGCATGATGCCGGTCACGGTGGTGCGCAGGCTGACGATTTCGGCGCGCTCCGCGGGCGCGCTGGTGCCGTAGCGCAAAAGGTGCATGTCGTCGAAGTGGCGCTTGATGGCGGCGCGATCCTGCTCCTCGAATACCTGCATTGGCAGGTCGACCGTGACGGCATGCTCCTGGCCGACATAGCGCATATCGGCGGCGCGGTTGATTGTTACTTTGCCGGGCGTCATCGAAGCGGCGGCGACGGCGCGCCTGCCTTGGTCTTCGAGCTCGCTGTAGATGCGCGCGAAATCGTCAAACGACGCGTCGTCGAGCCGGGTCGGCCAAGTGCGCACGTAGTCGTAACGCAGGTCTGCGTAAAGCATGCCGAAGGCGGAGAATACCCCCGGCGCCTTCGGGATGATGACCCGCCGGATTCCGATGTCGCGAGCCACGTGGACGGCATGGAGCGGCCCGGCGCCCCCATAGGCCACGAGCGCGAAGTCGCCGGCATCGAGACCGCGCTCGACGGTCACTCTCTTGACGGCGTAGGACATGGTTGTCGCCGCAATGCGAAGGATGCCGTCGGCTGCGGCCGTCAGGCTCATTCCGAGCGGTTCAGCGACATGCGTCTTAAGAGCCGCGTGGGCTGCCGCAACATCGAGCTGCATTTCGCCGCCGAGGAACCGGTCGGCGCTGATGCGGCCGAGCACCAGGTTGGCATCGGTGACGGTCGGCTCGGCCCCGCCGAGGCCGTAGCAGGCCGGGCCCGGCTGCGCGCCGGCGCTTTGCGGCCCAACCCGCAGGGCGCCCTCCTCCAGCCGGGCGATCGAGCCTCCGCCGGTGCCGACTTCGAAGATGTCCATCATGGCAATCTGGATCGGCAATGCCCGCTCATAGCCGCCGATCAGCGCCGCCCCTGTGGTCAGCGGCTCTCCCTTGTAGATGACGCCGGCCTTGGCGGTGGTGCCGCCCATGTCGAAAGCGATGGCGTTGTCAAGAGCAAGCGCGCGGCACAGCGCCTTGGCGCCGATGACGCCCGCCGCCGGCCCGGACTCAAGCATGCGGATGCAGTGCGACTTCGCCTGCTCCGCTTCGTAAAGACCGCCGGTCGACTGCACCACGAGGAACGAGCCGCGAAAGCCGGCCGCTTGGATGTGTTTGCTGATTTCGCCGAGATAGCCGCGCACTTTGGGGCCGATATAGGCGTTGGCGACCACGGTCGAGCAGCGCTCGAATTCCCGGTATTCCTGCGACAGTTCGTGCGACGCCGAAACGAACATCGCAGGATGGCTCGCCTCGATCAGCGCCTTGGCGCGCGCTTCGTGATGGGCATTGCGGTAGCAGTTAAGGAACAGAATTGCCGCCGCCTCGATGCCGAGCATGTCCAGCCGTTTGCCGAGCGCGGCGATCTCGCTTTCATCGAGCGGAATATCGATTCCGCCATCGGCCAATATCCGCTCGCGCACCTCAAACCGCAGCGCCCGCTCGACGAGCGGCACATGCTTCTTGAAAAACAGGTTATAGGCGTCAGGCCGGTTGATGCGGCCGATCTCGTAGATGTCGCGGAAGCCCTCGGTGATGATGAGCGCGGTCCTGGCGCCGGTGCGCTCCAAAATGGTGTTTATCGCAACGGTGGATCCGTGGAGGAACAGCCCGGCGTCAGCATAGGTGACGCCGGCCTTCTCGACGCCGGCCGTGATCCCCTCGACAAGGTGGCGCGGTGTTGACAGCGCTTTGCCGAGCCTGAGCTTGCCGGTGGCGGCATCGAACGCCGCTACGTCCGTGAAGGTGCCGCCGATGTCGGCCGCAAGGCGCAGGTTGGGCTGTCCCGCCGCGGATCGCGATTGGTTTGATGTCATCGAAAGGGCTCAAAGTCGATTGCGGGCCCCCTCGCTTCTCTGCCCGCAAGCAGGGAGGGAAGCGAAGGGGGCCCGCGTCGGCCTACAACGAACCGGGCAAAGAGGGCAAGTTCGCGCTTCGATGGTATCTGGGTCTAGGATCCGGCGCCTTAGTCCGTTCGAATGCTTGGCCGGCCACCTGCCGCCGAATGGCGACGTTGTCTCGCAGAGAGGCCGAAATCGCAGGCATCAACAATGGGTTAAGGGAATTAACGGGATAAAATTCTTGTCTTAAAGCAATGTCTTTTAACTTTTTTGTTGATATACATTTTTTGTTGGATATAATTTTTATGTAAAATTAATGCAACCCAAAGTGGGGTGCTCACGCAAAACTGAGGGAGAACGACCAATGCGTAAGTTCACACTGTCTGCAGTGGCTTTGGCAGCATTTGGAGTCATGTTGACCGCAGCCCAGGCCGATATGCTCGGCGGCGCCCCAATGCAAAAAGGCAATCAATGCTTTATTTACTCGAAGGGTAATGACAAGGACGCCCGGTTTGGGAGCTGGGGCGCCTGCCCGCAGACGGCCAGCGCCGCTGTAGCTCCAGCCACCCGTCAGGTCCGCCGGCACCACTCCTCCCGTTGACGGCTCCCTCCCAGCGCATGAGGCGTTCACTCTACGATCGGATCATGCGCTGGACTTTTTGAGCGTGCCAACGTTCCTGGAGAGTGATGCAGGCATAAGGGTTCGGGCAGAGCGAAGAGTGCGTTGCCAAAGTGCTCCTCCGGCTTGGCAGCGCACTTTTCCTTATCTCTGATCCTTATCTCTGATCCGTATCTCTGACGCCTGCATCCTCCAACGCCGGCATCCTCTGACATTGCCGGTTATGAGGCCAAGCCGCGGGCCGACCATTGTGGTTGCCAGCCTTTGTGGCCGTCGCGATCCGCGCACCGGGCCCGCTAGGCAACAAGCCGCACAAAGGGCCGGCTCCCGGTTCTCCCGGCCATTCAACTTGAAACACGCCGCAGCCCGGTTGTTTCACATGCCGGCGATTCGGCTCTCTTCCCGATCGACCAGACCGCAACAACGATCTATCACATCGGGTGACCGATACCCGCGCGTCTTCGTGGTCGGGAATTGTCCGCGGCCGTGTCCTGTGGGTCGGCAACAGTGACGGCGGCGCCATCGTCAAAGTCGAGCCCATGGATTGATGCGGCTGACGAACGTGCCGGTTTGGCCCCATGGCAGGGCCATAGGGCGCAACAGGCGCAGCGCATTGCGCCCTGCCGGCGCGAAACGCGGCCGAAGCCTCGACAGTCGACTTCGCCGCGTCCAGTTGAAATGAGGCGGCGCAATACACTCCGCTGAATTGCGCCCTGCGCTACCGTCCTTTGCCCACTCGCGCGTGAATTCCATTTTTCGCACCGCTGCAGCGCTCCCACGACATGGAACGGCAACACACGATCCGCTATAAGCTCAGCTCGGACCGCCACGAGAAGTCGCAACAATGCAGGGGCGCATTCTCGGGGGGAGCGCATTTCGTGGGAGTAAACTTTGTGTCACGGAGCAAACGGGAGAGAAAAATGGTGATGCCCCGACACTGGAAAGCGACGGCCTTGTTCGTGCCGGCACTGCTGCTCGCCGGCGCCTCCGCCATGGCGCAGGCGCCGCAGGCCGCAAACCCCGCTGCAGCCATGACGCCGGTCACCGACGCAATGCTGCGCGATCCGCCGGCGTCGGATTGGCTCATGTGGCGCCGGACCTATAACGGCTGGGGCTACAGCCCGCTCGACCAGATCAACAAAGACAACGTCAAGGACCTGCGGCCGGTCTGGACCTGGTCGATGACGCCCGGCCCCACCGAAACAACGCCGCTCGTCCACGACGGCGTGCTGTTCATCTTCAACTGGGCCGACAAGGTCCAGGCGCTCAATGCGGCAACCGGCGATCTGATCTGGGAATACAAGCGCGAACTGCCGGCGAAGCTGTTTGAAGACATCCCGAACGTCCTCGCCAAGCGGAACATGGCGATCTATGAGGACAAGCTGATCGTTGCGACCTCGGATGCCCACATCATCGCGCTCGACGCGAAGACCGGCAAACTGGCGTGGGACCACACCACCGCCGACTGGACCAAGGGCTGGCGCTACACGGGCGGACCGTTCATCGTCAACGGCAAGGTCATCCAGGGCATGACCGGTTGCGGCAATGCGGAGCCGGGCGGCTGCTTCATCACCGGGCACGACGCCAAGACCGGCGCCGAGCTGTGGCGCGTCTACACCATCGCGCACCCGGGAGATCCGAACTACGACACCTGGAACGGCCTGCCGCTGGAAAGCCGCTTCGGCGCCTCGGCCTGGATTACCGGCGCCTACGATCCCGAGCAGAACCTCGTGTTCTACGGCACTGGCCAGCCCTATCCGTGGATCGCCGAAATGCGCGGCACGCTGCCGAAAAAGCCGGGCCTGAAGACCAACGCGATGTATTCGGACACGACGCTCGCCATCAACCCGGATACCGGCAAGCTTGAGTGGTACCACCAGCACCTCGAAGACGACACCTGGGATCTCGACTACGTCTACGAACGCCAGCTCATCGACCTGCCGTTCAATGGCGAGACCCGCAAGGCGGTGGTGACTGCCGGCAAGCTCGGAATCGTCGAGGCGCTCGATCGCACCAACGGTCAATGGCTGTGGCACAAGGAGACGGTGCCGCAGAACGTGGTGGCGGCGATCGATCCCAAGACCGGCGAGAAGACCATCAATGTCGCCGCGATCCCGCACATCGGCCAGACCACCGTCAACTGCCCGGCCGATCCGGGCGGCCGCGGCTGGCCGGCAACGGCTTACAGCCCTAAGACCGGCATCCTCTACATGCCGCTCAACGAGTACTGCTCGAACACCACCCCGACGCCGCTCGATCCGGGCCAGGCCTATACGGGCGGCGGGCGCGCCATCTTCGCCCGCGTTCCCGTGCCCAACAGCGACGGCAAGATCGGGCGCGTCGATGCGATCAAGCTTGAGGACCGCTCGCAAGTGTGGTCGTACCGGCTGCGTGCGCCGGAGACCTCCGCCGTGCTGCCGACCGGCGGCGGGCTTGTCTTCAACGGCGCCTGGGATCGCTATTTCCGGGCCTTCGACGACACGACCGGCGAGGTGAAATGGCAGATGCGCCTCAACAACGTCGTCAACTCGTTCCCGATCACCTACAGCGTCAACGGCAAGCAATACGTCGCGGTCGCGGTCGGCAGCGGATCGAGCCTTTCCAAGGCGCTGGCGACACTCACTCCGGAGATCCAGAACCCCGACGGCGGTTCGGTGTTATGGGTATTCGCGCTGCCGAATTGATGGTTGTAGAGTGGGCAAGGCGCGCCGTTTGCGCGCCTTGCCAGCGTGCGGCCGTAGCCCGGGTTGAGCGAAGCGAAGCCCGCGGAACGGCATCGCCCTTTGGAAAGGGTGGCCCCGGATTTCGCTTCGCTCAATCCGGGCTGCAGAGGCTGCGCACTGACAGCGCGGGCAGAATCGCCGGCGGCTCCGCGTCACGCGGCCGGGTCAACGCAGGCGATTTTGCCCACTCTGGCTGCACACAGCGTTCCCGGTGTGAAACGGATGCCATTGCGATCAAGCATTCTGTCCCTGCTCACTACGACAGCATTCATCGCCTCCGCTGTCGCCTCGTGGAGTTACCTCGCCCCAGCCTCAGCGCAGGACACACCCTACGTTCCTGACGAGTGGAAATACGGCCGGCGCCAGACCGGCTCAACGCTGCAATACTGCCTCGACATTCGCGACCCTGACCTGCCGGTTGCCCGCAAGATCGGGCAGGCGATTGCGGCGGCCCTGCTCCTGGAAGGAAAGCCGCATGAGCTTGGCCAGAACTCGGTCGGCGAGGACCTCGACAATCTCTACCGCGCGTTTCTCGAGACCTGCGATATCTATCTCGGTTTCAAGCTCATTCCGGATGCCTATCCGCAATGGCTCGCCGTGACGCGGCCCTATTATCGCACATCCTACGTCATGGTTACCGCCAACATGCAATGGAATGCGCTTGCCGACATGCCGCGCACGCAGGCAATCGGCGCCACCATCGGGACCAGCGCGGACATCCGGCTCATCCAGTATTTGCAATCGCTGCCGGCCGATCGCCAATGGAGCCGGTTCCCGATGGGATCGGATGAGCTCGCGCTGCATGCGCTCCTCTCCGGCTCGATCGGCGCCGCTCTCGTGTGGGGTCCATCGTTCTGGGCGATGCGGCGAAGCGATCCCGGCCTGGCCAAGCTGCGGGTGATCGCGCCGCGGCCGGCGCCGGAATCAAGCGTCGACGTTGGGGCGACCCTGCTGGCGCGGGAATCCTTTCTGCGCAGCAGTGTCGATCAGGCGATCGCGGCCTTGACTGCCGACGGGACTATTCAGGCCATCCTTGACAGCGAGAAATTTCCGGCCACAGCGGTGATTAACCGCAGCATCCGGTAGAATCGGCACGGGTGGCGATGACCCCATCTCGCAAAGCCTCGGGACTTCGGGATTGAGAAGGAGAAACGGGCATGAAGAAGAGCGGGTCGCAGAAAAGCCAATCCCCTTCTCAGCTCATAGACGCGAGAATCAAGGAGCTAGGCGACTGGCGGGGCAAGATGCTGGGCCGGCTCCGTACCCTGATCAAGGAAGTCGATCCCGAAGTTGTCGAGGAGTGGAAGTGGAGAGGGGTTCCGGTGTGGTATCACGACGGAATGATCTGCACCGGCGAAACCTACAAGAACGTCGTGAAGATGACCTTCGCCAAAGGGGCGGCTCTGAATGACCCTTCGGGCCTCTTCAACTCCAGTCTTGACGGGAACACAAGGCGCGCCATCGACTTCCATGAGGGGGCCAAGATAGACGAGGAGGCGTTGAAGACTCTGGTTCGCGCTGCCGTGACCCTGAACAAGTCCAAAGCCCAAAGCTAATCGACAGAATCAACCCTTTTTCGAGATCCTGAGAAAATCGGCGTCAGCACAAGTAGGACCACCGGGAGATTATTTTGGCTTCGAATGTCCCTTCGTCGCTGATGAGGACATGGCATGGCAGCTCGCGGCAATTTCAGTCAGGCATCCCCTGGGATGTTATCCGGCAAAATTTCACGACGGCCGTCTCATTGTGTTTTTGGCCTACGTCAACGTTCACGCCGAGACTTAGCGTTTGGCCTAGGCGCGGCGCACCGAAGTCGGGGTTGCCCGACTTCGGCGCCAAAACGTGTCAAAATCGGCAGCGGTCGATTTCAATGAACGCGCCTTTGTTCACCCTTGCCCTGCGCAGTGGTTCTGAGCAGGCTCACTTCGCCTCGGTCGGCAGCGGCGCCGCGACGATGGGATCGTTGGCCCCGGGGAGTTGCAGGACACTCCTTGCCCCTGCGAGCGCCGCATCCGCCATTGCGGCGTGGCCTTCGGCGGTCGGGTGGATGGCGCCGCCGTAGACGGCGGACAGCACGCCCCAGGTGGCGTCGTGCAGGCTGCTCGGGTGCAAGACGGCGGAAACGCCTTCCGGAAACGTCATGGCGGCGAAATAGGCGTCGTTCGGCGTCCTGATCCAGCGCGCACGCGACGCATAGGTGCGGAATTCGCTCACCGCGGCGCCGCAGACGAGAGGCTCGGTTGCGCCCTCGACGAGGCTGTCGTTGAATCTCTTGCCGTCGGGCGAGAAGCATTCGCGGTCGAAGGCCGGATCGCTGTCGGCAACGGCGCAGAAGCCGTGCTCTGCGAACGCTGCCTGGTGGTCGTCCACGAAGGTCATGGCATCGGACGGGGCCGTACAGACGCCCCTCGCCGAACAGCTGACAATCTCCTTCAGCCCAGGCAGGAATCTGTCCTGCACAAACGTTGAGACACGGCGGAGCCGGTCCCCATCAACCCCGAAGGCAGGGTGGATATCGAAGCCGCCGCGGCCGCCCGGACACGGCGCGCCGCCGGCCGCGAGGCCCGGATGGCCGTAGGACACGAACACCACGCGTTCCAGCGCATTATTGACGAGCGGCTTGAGCGCGGCACGCAGCCTCGCGAAGTCGTTGGGCAGCTTCTTCTCAAGTGTCTCCTGTGCGGCTTCGACCGCGGTGATGACGCCGGCGCGAGAAAACAGCGCCCGCTCGCTTCTCGCTGCGATGATGATATCAGCCACCAGCCCAGAGAAATTGATGTCGTTCGCCCCGACGGTGAGGAACACGAGATCGAGCATCCGGGCGGGCTGGCCGCGCTGGGCGCGCGCCATGATGGCGCGAAGCTGCGTCACCTGCGCCGGCATCGTGGTCGGGCATGGAGCGCCGTCTCCCCCGCAGTTGAGTTCGCGGGAGCGCTGACCACTGAGAAGTCCATCCGCGATGGTGGCGCCGGTGCAGCCAAGCGGCAGGAAGGTGACGGCGAGATGCGGATTCTCGATTGCGAGCGCGAGCGCGGCGCGCAGTTGATAGCTGTAAAGCGAGCGGTGGCACGCCCCGTTCATCCAGCGCGCCGAGAGCCGCGCCCACGCCGGGAGGTCGCTGCCGAAGCCCGGGTCGGCGTCGCAGGCCCGGTCGCCGGAGAAGCCGGCGCGCCCGGGACGGAAATATTCGGCATTGGCCGCAAGTGCGAAGCGGCGAAAGCAGAAGCCCTCGTCGGCGAGAACGACCGGGCGATCCGGGTTGCCGTCGCCGGAAGCGATCGAGTCGCCTAGGCCTGCAATGAGGAGATCGCGCACCGCGATGTCGGCGCTCGCACGGCGCGCCGCCTCGCCCGGCGGCGCGATGTCGACCGTCGCCTTGGCCGGCTTGCCGTAGGGCGCGCGCGCTCTCACCGGTGCGTCACAGTCCGCGCTCGCAGTGCTGAAGGCAGCGCCGCCCTCCGGGCCAAACGTCCAGGCGCAGGTGGCCCCAGGCGGAACGACGCCGGTAAGCCGAACCTCGATTAAGTGGTCAGCCGGGTTGAGATAATCTTCGCGCACGCCGTCGCGCATGCACTGATCCGCAATCTGGCCGATGCGGTCGAGACAGAGCCGCCCCATGATGTCGCGCGCCCACCCCCGGCCGTCGGTTGCCGCTGCAAGCGCCTGCTCGGCTTCCAACACAGTGCGTCCTTGTGTTGCATCCGCGTGGCGGCGGAAATCGCGCTCGTCGCGGAAGAGACGGAACCGATTGACGACGGACCAGGTGATGGCGACGCCGGTTGCGGGCTCGACTGCGACCGGGAGCGGAGCCGACTCGATCGCGGGCGTGGCCTGCGGGCCGGCCGGGGCGGGCGTGATCGCCTGCGCCCAACCTGGAACACCTGCACACAAAGCAAGCGCTGCGCCTGTGGACGCGGCAACGCAGCGCGAAAGGACGGACTTCCAGGACCCTGTCATGCGAGATTATCGTTGAGATGCGAAACCGAGTTTGTTTGCTTGAGGCGCGGCACTATAAGTGCACGAACGCGAAGGTTTAATAGCGTGCGGGCCATGATATAGGGCACGCGGGTGCCGGGGTCGAGGCCGGGATTGGAATCGTAAGCGCCAGCCGCGATCGTGATTCTCCACGATGTAGACGACTTCGCCGAATGGGGCGGGCGGCTCGAAGCGCTCATTGCCGAACGCGCGGGCCATCTGGCCGCACATCTCGGTATGCTCTGCCATGGTCAGGACGAAATGCGGTTCGCCTTCCGGCGCCGTCTGGCTGATCATTCGTGGGCCCCTTCTTTTCAGTCCGGCGCTCTGCCGGCTTTGCTGCTTTATTGCGACTTCGGCGGCTAAACCGCAATGGTCCTGCGCTGTTTAAAAAGGCCAGATTGGCGGGAGCATTCGGGGTCCCCAGCCTCGCGCGGCGCGCGCTGATCGAGTGCGCCCTTCCCTGTTCGCATGGCGCCGGGACCGTACGAGGCTTGACGAGACGGGCGTGGGATGCTCGATAGCGCCGCCGCCCGGCATGGACGCGAAGCAGGAGCGCCGACCATGGCCACGACCTCACGGATTTCGGACAAACGTGTTTTGGTGGTCGAGGACGAGTACCTGGTTGCAATGGACATGTCGGCTTATTTGGAGGCGGCGGGAGCCCACGTCGTCGGGCCTGCTTCGAATGTGCGCGCCGCCCTTGAGGCGGTGGAGCAAACGCAACTGGACGCGGCCATCCTCGACGTCAATTTGCGCGGCGAAATGGCCTATCCGGTGGCGGATGCGCTGGCGGCCCGCGGCATACCTTTCGTCTTTACCACCGGCTATGACGCCAATGCTGTTCCGGCGCGCTTCGCCGGCGTGAAGCGCTGCGAAAAGCCGACGACGCCAGAGGCAATCAGCAGGGCGCTGTTCGGATAGGGCCGCAGCTCAAACTCGGTTGCTCGCCGTCCCATCCTCCCATCCAGCTTGCTGGCGGGGTAATTGCATGTAGGCTGGACCTTTTGCCGCTCCGGGTAAGCCGGAACAGGCCCAAGGCCGGGCCAAATCCGGTCGCCTTGTCCCGAGATGAGGAAGGAGTCGCGGGGCGCCCCATCGAGATCGCAACATCACTCCGGAGTGCCAGCCAAATGTCCCTTAAGGGCAAGACGCTCTTCATCACCGGCGCGTCGCGCGGAATCGGACTTGCGGTGGCGCTGCGCGCCGCGCGCGACGGCGCCAACGTCGCGATCGCAGCGAAGACCGAGACGCCTCATCCCAAGCTGCCCGGCACCATTCACGCCGCCGCAGCCGAGATCGAGGCGGCCGGCGGGCAGGCGCTCGCGCTTGCGGTTGACGTCCGTGAGGAAGACGCCGTCAGGAAGGCGATCGAACGCACTGCGGCGCATTTCGGCGGCATCGACATCGTGGTGAATAATGCGGGCGCCATCTCGCTCGCCCGCGTCGCCGACACCGACATGCGCCGTTTCGACCTCCTGCATCAGATCAATGCGCGCGGGGCCTTCATGGTCTCGAAATACGCTATTCCGCACCTTGCCAAGGCGCAAAACCCGCACATTCTCATGATGTCGCCTCCGCTCGACATGGCGGAGAAATGGTTTGCGCCGCACACCGCCTATACGATGTCGAAGTTCGGGATGAGCATGGTGGTGCTGGGACTTGCGGGCGAGTTGCGAGCGCAGGGCATCGCGGCGAATGCGCTGTGGCCGCGCACCACCATCGCGACCGCGGCGATCAAGAACCTGCTCGGCGGCGAGGAGATGATGCGGCAGTCGCGCCGTCCCGAAATTGTGGCGGAGGCCGCCTACCGCATTTTCGCCAAACCGGCGAGGAGCTTCTCGGGGCAATTCCTTATCGACGATACGTTCCTCGCGGCCGAAGGGGTTACGGACTTCGAGCGCTATCGGGTCGACGCGAACGAGCCGCTGGCGGCCGATTTCTTTGTTCCCGACGACATCGAGCCGCCGCCCGGCGTCGTGGTGTCGCGGCGCGAAGACCGGTGAAATACGCAAGTAACAGAAGGCCGCGCGCTTCGCTTTGGTCGCTCCACGCGCTATATAGGCATTGCGGCTGCGTCGCTTTTAGAGGATTGGCCCTATTGACGACCCTTCTGGTCACCCACCCGGCCTGCCTCGACCATCTCAACCCGGCGGGTCATCCGGAGCGGCCGGACCGGCTGCGCGCCATCGAGCGTGTGCTTGACGACGAGAAGTTCCAAACGCTCGTGCGTGAGCAGGCCCCGGCGGCGACGGTCGACCTCGTCACGCTCTGCCATCCCTCCGACTACGTGGAGGAAATTCGCAAGGCCAACCCTGCCGAGGGGATGGTGCGGCTCGACGCCGACACCTCGATGTCGCCCGGCACCTTCGAGGCCGCATTGCGCGCGATCGGCGGGGCGGCGATGGCGACCGACGAGGTGATGGCCGGGAGGATCGACAACGCGTTTTGCGCCATGCGGCCGCCGGGCCACCATGCCGAGACCGTGCGCCCGATGGGCTTTTGCATCTTCAACACCGCCGCAATTATCGCCCGTCATGCCCAGAAAAAGCATGGCGCCGAACGTGTCGCCGTCGTTGACTTCGACGTTCACCACGGCAACGGCACGCAGGAAATCTTCTGGTCCGATCCGACCGTGATGTACTGCTCGACCCACGAAATGCCGCTTTATCCCGGCACCGGTGCGCGATCCGAGCGCGGGCTCTATAATAACATCGTTAACGCGCCGCTGCGGGCGGGCGACGGGGGCGATGAGTTTCGCGCGGCGTTCGAAACCGCGATCCTGCCGCGCGCCTTAGCCTTCAGGCCGGATTTCGTGGTGATCTCGGCCGGCTTCGACGCCCATATGCGCGACCCGCTCGCCAATCTCAATCTGCTGGAGCCGGATTTCGCCTGGGCGACCAAAAAGCTCATGGAGGTCGCCGACGCCAGCGCCAAGGGCCGCATCGTCTCGGTGCTGGAGGGCGGCTACGACCTCAAGGGCCTGTCCGGTTCAGTGGCGGCGCATGTCACCGCTTTGATGGGAGGATGAGAGGAACACGGAAAGCCCATGTCCGAAACCAGTACGTCCCAGACCAGACTGTTTGAGAACAACGCGCCCGAAAACGGCGCGCCGGAGCGGCCCCACGCCGACGTCGACCGGCTGAGCTTCGAGCGCGCGATCGAGGAGCTGGAGACGATCGTCAAGCGCCTCGAAGAGGGCAAGGTGCCGTTGGAGGAGTCTGTCGCGATCTATGAGCGCGGCGAAGTTCTCAAGCGGCGCTGTGAGTATCTCTTGCGACAGGCGGAAGCGCGGGTGGAAAAGATCGCGCTTGACGCGTCCGGCAGGCCAAGAGGAACCGAGCCGTTGGATGTAAAGTAGACGATTTCGATGGAGAGCAGAAAATATCTGCTCGCGACAAGGAGGGAGGACGCGATGAAAGATCTGTCCGTAACCAGCTTCTTGACCTGCCTTTTGGGCGCGTCCGTCCTCTGTCTCGGCGCGAATGCGAGCCTTGCCCAGGGGACGCCGCCGGCCGATCACCCGGCGGTGACGGTCAAGGGCAAGACTTACACGCCACGCTCGATCCTGGCGCGCAACATGGGCACGGAAGCGGACCGCGTAACGGCGTTTCCGCCCCATCGGATCATCGGCGACATCTACTATGTCGGGACCAATACGCTCAGTTCGTTCCTGATCGCGACGCCGCAGGGGCATATCCTGATCGACAGCACGTATGAGCGCAGCGTGCCGGCGATCGAGCAGTCGGTCGGCAAGCTCGGGTTCAAGTTCTCAGACATCAAGATTCTGCTCGGCAACCATGCCCATGGCGACCACCAGGAGGGGGACGCTCTCGTCAAGCAGATGACCGGCGCCCAGGTGATGGCGATGGCCGAGGATGTGCCGTTGCTGCAGGCTATGAAACCCGGCGGCAAGGAGCACCCGATCGACCGTGTTCTGCATGATGGCGATGCGGTGACGCTGGGCGGCGCCACGCTCATCGCCCATCTGACGCCGGGCCACACGCCCGGCTGCACGACCTGGACCGCCACCGCGCAGGACGGCGGAAAAACCTACAACGTGATGTTCGGATGCAGCCTGCGCCCGCCGGCGGTGCTGACGCCAGCGCTTGTCGAGCAGTTCAACCGCGCGTTCAAGACCGTGCGCGCGCTGCCCTGCGACGTGCAGCTTGGCGATCACGGCGCGCAGTACAACATGCAGGAGAAATACGCGAAGATGAAGGAAGGGGGCCCGAACCCGTTCATCGATCCGGCGACCTGCACCCTGGAGGCGGACGTCGAGGAAGCGATGTTCAACGCCATCCTGGCCGAGCAGCAGCAAGCCGGCCGGCCGTAGCCGCGCGCTCCCGCAAGTCAGAAGGCGGCGCCCCGTCTGATCGCCCCGTTGCCGGCCGCGCGCCGCATCCCGTTCTGCCCGTGTGACAACAAGCCCATTGGTGATATGCTCCGCCCCTCGACCCACCGGCGGCATCAGCCACATCGGAGGAGGAGCCCATGGAGCGAAAAAAGGCGTCGGATTTCCCGCAGGAACTCCTGAACCTGTTTGATCAATACGTGCATGGACGGATCGGCCGCCGCGATTTTCTCGACGGCGCGCAGAAGTTTGCGGTCGGCGGCGTGACCGCGGCGGCGCTTTTGGACATGTTGCGACCGAATTACGCGTGGGCGATCCAGGTTCAAAAAGACGACAGCCGGATCAAGGCGGAGACCGCAACGGTTCCATCGCCCCAGGGGAACGGAAGCATCAAGGGCTATCTGGTGCGGCCGGCAAACGCCAATGGAAAGCGGCCTGTTGTGCTGGTCGTCCACGAGAACCGCGGCCTCAATCCATACATCGAAGACGTGGCGCGGCGGCTCGCGGTCGCCAATTACATCGCGTTCGCACCTGACGGACTGACGTCGGTGGGCGGCTATCCGGGGGACGAGGAGAAAGGCGTCGAGCTTTTCCGCCAGGTCGACAATGCCAAGATGAGGCAGGATTTCCTCGCCGCCGCGATGTGGCTCAAAGCGCGCCCGGACTCCACCGGCAAGCTTGGCGCGGTCGGCTTCTGCTTCGGCGGCAGCGTTGTCAATGAACTGGCGGTGCGGATGGGCGGCGATCTCGCTGCTGCGGTTCCGTTTTATGGCACTCAGCCGAGCGCCGCGGACGCGGCGAAAATCAAAGCGCCGATCCTTGCGCAGTACGGCGAGCTTGACACGCGCATCACCTCGGGATGGCCGGATTTTGACAAGGCGCTCACCGCCGCGCATGTGCCGCACGAGGGCTTCATCTACAAGGGCGCCAATCACGGCTTCCACAACGATACGACGCCCCGTTACGACGAGGCTGCGGCGAAG
Source organism: Hyphomicrobiales bacterium (assembly GCA_021323775.1). Taxonomy (GTDB): domain Bacteria; phylum Pseudomonadota; class Alphaproteobacteria; order Rhizobiales; family Xanthobacteraceae; genus JAJPKK01. The sequence continues at coordinate 3,609 of JAJPKK010000289.1, read as the reverse complement.
CTCGCGTGGCAACGCACGCTGGAGTGGTTCAGCAAGTATCTGAGTTAGGATCGCCCCAACAATAACGGTTTCACTTCAGCGGTTCATCCTGCGCACCAAAACAACCTGAAGTTGACAAAGCCCAGATGGCGCATATAATCACGGCTTCAGTTATCATGGTTATCAGGAGATAAGTGAGAGCACCGGAATAGCCTCAGATTGTCGAAACTCCCTGTTATTTTCCCTGTTCTCAGGGAATTTGGGACCGCCAGTCTTCGGAGGATTGGCGGTGAGAGTGCCGGTACGGCCATAAGGAGATCCATAAGGAGATGATGACGGCGTCATGCCGATAACTGCTTCATGTTCGCCGGTTTGGCGCTGTCGAGAAAAGATTCACTTAATTGTTGCTGCTATCCTTGGTACGCGTTCCATTGTCGTCGGAGAAACGAGGGAGGGTGTAGCCCGGATTGAGCGTTGGTGAAATCCGGGAGCGCCCGCTCCACGCATCGCAGCGGTCCCGCGTTTCGCTGGCCGCTCTACCTGGGCTACAGACCCGTGAAACGGCTGTTCACCATCGGCTACGAGCACTCAACCGCGGGCGCCTTTTTCGATGCGCTGGCGCAGGCCGGAGTCGGGCTCCTGGTCGATGTCCGCGCCGTCGCCGCATCGCGGCGGCCGGGATTCTCAAAACGTCAGCTCGCGGCCGGACTCGATGAGCATGGCATCGGCTATGTGCATCTGCAAAAGCTCGGCACCCCAAAAGAGGGCCGGCTTGCGGCGCGCAGCGGTCATGCCGAGGAGATGCTGCGCATTTTCGAACGCCACTTGAAGGCGCCGGAGGCGCAGCACGAGCTTGATGAGCTGACCGCGTTCGCGAAAGCCTCGATCACGCGACCGGGCCGGCCGCTGTGCCTGCTCTGCTACGAGCGCGATCCGGCCCATTGTCACCGGCAGAGGCTTGCCGACGAGCTTCACGCCCGCATTGGGCTCAAGGTCGAGCATTTGTTTTGCGCACCGGTGTAGGATGGGTTGAGCCAAGCGAAACCCATCGACCTTCCAGAGGCCAAGCTGGCGGTGGGTTTTGCTGCGCTCGCCCTACGCTGAAAGCGGCATCAGTGGCATGAGCATCGGCAGAAGACAATTCGTCTCCCTTCTCGGCGCCGTCCTGGCGCCGCGCCCCGCCGCCAGCCAGCCGCGGGAGCTGCCGCTGATCGGCTTCCTCCACGCCGCCACGGCCGAGAGCTACGCGTTCGATGCGGCTGGATTCGCCCAAGGTCTGGAGGAGCAGGGCTTGGCGGAAGCGCAGAACCTCGCGGTGGATTACCGGTTTGCCAATGGCCAGCTCGATCGATTGGCAATGCTCGCCGCCGATCTCGTCCACCATCAGGTCGCGCTCATTGTTGCCGGCGGGGCCGCGGCCGCGCGGGCTGCGAGGGCCGCGACCGCTACGATCCCGATCGTCGCCGTGTCCGGTTTCGATCTGGCGAGACTCGGCCTCGCCGCAAGCGAGGAGCGGCCCGGGGGCAACGTGACCGGCGTGACGTTCATCACTGCCGGCCTGATGCGCAAGAGGCTTGACTTTCTGCGCGAGCTGGTTCCAACGACGAGGACCGTCGGGTATTTGACGGAGGACGGCAGCGCTTACGCCTCCGACGCTGCGCTGCTGCGTGCAATCGGCGAACGCAGGAGCGAAATGCGCGCCGCGGCAGCGGCGCTCGGATGGCAAATCGTCGTCGCGGAGATCGGCAGCGACCGCAATTATGAGGCGGCCTTTGCCAAATTCGCCGAACGCCGCCCCGACGCTCTGGTGGTCGCTCCATCCCCGGTTTTTGCCGGCGACGCCGACGACATCATTGCACTCGCCCTCCGCGACGGAATTCCGGCGATGTTCGAACGGCGCGCCGATGTCATTGCGGCCGGACTGGTCAGCTACGGCGCCAGCCGCCCGGAGGCTTGGCGGCAGGCGGGCATCTTTGTCGGGCAGATCCTCAAGGGCGCCAAGCCGGCCGATCTGCCGCTGGCGCAATCGGCCAAGCTCGAGCTCGTAATCAATCAGACCATCGCGAAATCGCTCAATCTCGCGATCCCGCCGGGCGTGCTCGCAGAGGCAGAGCTGATCCAATGAGGCGACGGGGCCGTGACGCCTCGGTCGCTCTTGCCCACCTGCTGGCGGAGGACCGATCGCCGCCAGAATCTTTCTGCGGCGAAACCTTGGTGTCGAGTCGCCTCCTCGAATATGAGGTCTGGCACGGCATCAACGCGCGGCGACTGGAGAGATCGCACGGCGAGGGAGTGCGAGCGCTGATCGGCCGTGTGGCGCTGATCGAACTCGCGCCGTCGGTGCTCGCGCGTGCTTTGGAGCCGTTTCCAACCGCCTTGCGGACGCTCGACGCCCTGCATCTGGCATCGATCGAATTCCTGCGCACCCGCGGCCAGAGCGTTGCATTGGCGAGCTTTGACGAACAACTGCTTGCTGCCGCGCGGGCACTTCATGTCCCGGTATATGAGCTATAGGCATCGACCGGAATCGGCTGTGACCAGGCGGCGCGCGGTCGGATCGAACAAGCACTTCAAACAAGTACTAATGTGCGGGCTGGGTACTGACCGGTCTTTTCATGGTTCTTTTCAAACCAGACGCAATGCACCGTCAACTGTCCGGAGTCATCCTCCTCAACATCGACCACGGTCATATCCGGACCGCCGCCTTTACGACGAACGGTATCGCCGATCTTGATGCTGTCTTCATCCGGCATGGTTTTCCTCCAGTTTTCACGGAACAGGGGCGTTTTGATTCCAAGCGGGCCAATGTATACTGTCCCGGCCCGCGGGAATGCTGAAATGATCGACAGAGCGCAGTCTTCCAAGATTGAATGTTACAATCTTCCGGAGGACAAGCCGGCCGCAAAACCCAATCCTTTCAAGATAGGGGAGCAGGTCCGCTTGCGCGATGGGACCGCCACGAACGGGATCGTCCGTGGAGTATTAGGCAGCGAAGTTCTTATCGCATGGGACGGTATCCCGGGCGATCCGCAGTGGCACCATCAAGATTACGTCTCGGCGGAAAAAAAACCGCTGGAGCGGGAACGCGCTGCCCCGCCCGCTTCCGCGTCGGAGTATAAGCCCGAAGTAAGGCCAAACCCGTTCAAAATCGGCGAAGCGGTGCGGTTGCGCGACGGAACGGCCGCGAACGGGGTCGTTACCGCAATATTCGGCAATGAGGTCCGGATCGCGTGGGACAGCGTTCCGGGCGAACCACAGTGGTACCCTCAAGATTTCATTCTGGCGGAAAAGAAACCGGCGGAGTCCGCGCGCGCTCCCCAGGAAAATCAGACAGAGCCGGACATCGTTGACCAGGCATGCCGTCTCGTCGCAAGAATGGACGACAACCAGAGACAGCGTTTCCTTGCCCGCATCCGGGCCACATGCAAATGAGCGTCCGGCCGCGTCCACACTGCCTGCTGTAGCCACCCTCGTGGCCGCCCCGCTCGCGCACCGGGCAGCGCCGTCACTGTATTTGTGCCTCTTTTGAATCTTGAGTGGGTGCAGAAGTGGTGCAGAAGCCTTAAGGGCGCGCGGCCTTGGCGAGGGCCTTGATCGCTTGGATGCAGTCTTGCGGGCGGCGGCAGCCGG
>JAJPKK010000061.1 GCA_021323775.1 Hyphomicrobiales bacterium | reverse complement strand
CCGGCTGCCGCCGCCCGCAAGACTGCATCCAAGCGATCAAGGCCCTCGCCAAGGCCGCGCGCCCTTAAGGCTTCTGCACCCACTCAAGATTCAAAAAAAGTCAGATGAGGCGTACAGTAATTTGCGTTGATGCCGGCTACTTATTTGCGCAGGGGAGCGTAGCGCTGGCGGGAACAGAGCAATCTCGATCCGTTCTGGTTCTTGATCCGGCCATCGTTCTCGGCACCGTCCTCAACGTCGGATTCCGCCGGAACTCGATGGACGCCTTCTCGCTCGATGCCGGAGCATGCTTGAGCGCGATCTCGATACGACCGAGAAGAAATTTGCCCGTGCAAAGTTATCGATGTCGCTCATGTCAAAGCGGATGCGTTCACGTGCGACGGCCGATAAATCGCATTCACGCCAGCCTCACCGTCCCGGCGACCGCGTTCTTTCCAAGCGCCTCGAACACCTTGGCGACGATGCCCTTGGCGTCAAGACCTGCCTTGGCGTACATGACGTTGGGCGTGTCCTGATCGATGAAAATGTCGGGCAATACCATGGAACGGAACTTGATGCCGCGGTCGAGGGCGCCGGCCTCCGCGAGGGCCTGCAGGACGTGGGACCCGAACCCGCCGATCGAACCTTCCTCGATTGTGATCATGACTTCGTGCTCGCGCGCGAGCCGCAGCACGAGGTCGACATCGAGCGGCTTCGCAAACCGCGCATCGGCCACGGTTGCCGACAGGCCGAAGCCGGCAAGCTCATCCGCTGCCTTGAGACATTCGCCGAGACGCGCGCCGTAGCACAGGAGCGCGACCTTATCTCCTTCGCGAAGGATGCGCCCGCGGCCGATCTCCAGCGGCTTGCCTTCGCCCGGCATCGGCACGCCGAGGCCTTCGCCACGCGGATAGCGGAGCGCCGAGGGACGGTCGTCGATCGCGGCCTGGGTCGCCACCATGTGGACGAGCTCCGCCTCATCGGCCGCCGCCATCAGGATGAAGCCCGGCAGGCAGCCCAGATAGGCGACGTCGAATGAGCCCGCGTGGGTCGGGCCGTCGGCTCCGACCAGGCCGGCCCGGTCCATGGCGAAGCGCACCGGCAGTCGCTGAATGGCGATGTCGTGCACGACCTGGTCGTAGGCGCGCTGCAGGAACGTGGAGTAGATCACGGCGAACGGCTTGAAGCCTTCGGTCGCAAGCCCGCCCGCGAATGTCACCGCGTGTTGTTCCGCGATGCCGACGTCGAAGGTGCGGTCGGGAAATGCCTTACCGAACAAATCAAGCCCGGTGCCGGAGGGCATCGCCGCCGTGATGGCGACGATCTTGTCGTCCTTGCGGGCTTCCGCAATCAGGCTCTCGGCGAACACTTTCGTGTAGGTCGGGGCTGCCGCCTTTGATTTCGCCTGCGCGCCGGTCGCGACGTCGAAGGCGACGACGCCGTGATACTTGTCGGCGGAAGTCTCGGCCGGCGGATAACCCTTGCCCTTCTGGGTTACCACGTGGACCAGGATCGGCCCCGACTTGGCGTCGCGCACATTGCGCAGCACCGGCAGCAGGTGATCGAGATTGTGTCCGTCGATGGGGCCGACGTAATAAAAGCCGAGCTCCTCGAACAGCGTGCCGCCCGTGATCATGCCGCGCGCATATTCCTCGGCGCGCAAAGCGCGCTTTTCGAAGAATTTCGGCAGGCGGCGGGCGAGCTGCTTGCCGATCTCGCGCAGCGACATGTAGGTGCGGCCGGTCAAGAGCCGCGACAGATACGCGGACATGGCGCCGACCGGCGGCGCAATCGACATGTCGTTGTCGTTGAGAATGACAATGAGCCGCGAGTCCATAGCGCCCGCGTTGTTCATTGCTTCATAGGCCATGCCGGCCGACATCGCGCCATCGCCGATCACGCAGATGACGTTGTTGTCGCGCCCCTCCATCTCGCGCGCGACCGCCATGCCGAGGCCGGCGGAGATCGAGGTTGAGGAGTGGGCTGCGCCGAACGGGTCATATTCGCTCTCGGCGCGCTTGGTGAAGCCCGAAAGGCCTCCGCCCTGCCTGATCGTGCGGATACGGTCGCGCCGACCGGTCAGGATCTTGTGCGGATAGCTCTGGTGGCCGACGTCCCAGATCAGCCGATCGCGGGGCGTATCAAACACGTAGTGCAGGGCAACCGTCAGCTCGACCACGCCAAGTCCGGCGCCAAGATGGCCGCCGGTCTTGGATACCGCATTGATGAGGTCCTGACGCAACTCGTCGGCAATTTCGCGCAGCCGTCCGGGTTCGAACCGGCGCAGGTCTTGCGGAGTGCGGATTTGATCGAGGAGCGGAGTCTTGCTTGGTTCGTACAAGGGCATCCTCCCTGCCGACGCACAAAGTTAACCACGGCACAATTCACAGGGGCGGTGACGAAGCGCGCGACACTAGACGACAACGCATGGGATTGAAACTACCGTTTGGAAAAAAGCAATTCACTCGATTTTTCAGTCGGTTTCGAAAGATTGAAGGGCCGGTCGGGAACCTTCGCGGCAGCAAGGCGTTTATAGCAGCGGTTTTGCGCCGTTCGGCGCCTTCAGAGCCCCCTCTCCACCCTCCCCGGCTCGCGGCGGGGGGTAGGGAGGGGGTTCTGCTAACGGGCTGGGGGAAATGCTTGGTTAACCACATAAGCAACGATGAATCGGCCGCGCTGATTCGGCGGCGCTGCTTTTTTCACGTGTCGGGATTTGATCAGTGCGATGCCGCCGCCCAATACCGTCGTTTTGTGCGGGAAATAGCCCGATTCGCCGCCACCTGGAACGTCAAGGCCGAGGTTTCTGCGCCCCCTCCCTTCCAGCACCCGCAAGCGGCGGACGGAGGTAAGGGGGGCGACGGCGAGAGCCGTTGGACCGTGACCACGCAAGGGCCAGCCTGGCGGGTCGTCACCGTCTTCGAACTCCTCGACTGGAGCGACATCGTGCGTGGGGAGGTCGAACGGCCGTCCAGCCGCAAGCTTTACGAAGGCTTGGCGACGTTCGCGGAGTTGATCTGTTCGGGCACCGCGTGGCGCTATTTTACCGCCAACTGGCGCTACGGTATGTTTTTCCTGGTGCCATTCCTTAACATCTTCCTGTTCGCCGCTCTCGCCATCCTGGCTGCTTGTTACGCCGGCGCGGGCGTTGCGGCCGTCCTTGCGTCGACGCTTTGGGGCGCTGCCGCTGTTCCGGCCGCCGCCGCGTTCGCATTTGCCGTATTGATGCGTTGGCCGGGCAAGCGCTGGCGCGTTCCCGAGGCATTGGCGGATTGGATCTTCGCTCGCGAATATATGCTGGGCCGGCACCCGGAAATGAACGCGCGGATCGAGGCTTTCGCGGCGCGCGTCGCCGCCTGCGCACGCCGCGCCGATGTGCAGGAGATCGTCGTTGCTGGCCACAGTCTCGGCGCCACGGTCGCGGTCGACGTGCTGGCGCGCGTCTTCGCACGCGATCCCACGCTGAGGCGGCGCGGACCGAAGCTCAACCTGCTTACAGTCGGGGCGACAATTCCGAAGCTCGCCCTTCATCCGCGCGGGGCATGGCTGCGCGAGAGCGCGAGACGCCTGGCGGCGGAGCCCTCGCTGACCTGGGCCGAATACCAGGCGCGCGACGATTTCATCAGCTTTCACAAGTTCGATCCCGTCAAGCTCGCCCGTGTTCCCTCTCCCGACGCTCCGCCGAGCCCGCGGGCGTCACGCCCGCTCTTTGACCGAGGGATGCCGGATCGGTCCGTTTTTGCGAGCAAAGCAGGCGGGACGCCCGCGCTCTCAGGGGAGGCAAGGGCGGGAGCAGACGGCGGGCCGATTATCCGGCGGGTGCAGATCCACCAGATGCTCAGCGCGCCGACCCTGCGCCGGCTTCGCTTCAGCTACATGCGTCTGCACTACCAGTTCGTAATGGCGAACGAGCGGCGTTCGCCTTATGACTATTTCATGCTGATGTGCGGCCCGGCGCCGTTCCGGCTCACCGTCAACCAGCCGGATGGACCCGCAGACCTTTACGACGCCGACGGCGCCTACGTCGCCGGCGCGCCGCCTGTCGCGGTCTGCGCGGCAGGGTAGGCGCGCGCTGATCCCGCCATGACGCCGTTCATCGCAAAGCTCGTCTGGTGGGCCGGAATCACCGGCTGGTATGCGATTCGTTATCCTCACCAGCGGCGTTCGCGCAAAACCCCGATCGCATGGCGCGTCGAGCCTACGCGGGACGGCATTCTGCTCGCGATCTCGTTCGCGGGCCTCTTCATCCTTCCGGTGACCTACGTGACGGCCGGGGAGCCGCGGCTCGCCGACTATCCCTTTCATCCGCTGCTCGCCTGGTTCGGAGCGGTGGTATTTGCGGCCGCGCTCATCGGGTTCTATCTCGCCCACCACGATCTCGGCCGGTTCTGGTCCGTGACGCTCGAGATTCGGCAGACCCATCGGCTTGTCACCACCGGCGTCTACCGGCATGTGCGCCATCCGATGTATGCGGCGTTCTTCCTGTGGGCGGTCGCGCAGGCCCTGCTGTTGCCTAACTGGATCGCCGGTCCGGCCGGACTCGTCGGCTTCGGGATCCTGTTCGGCCTTCGAGTTGGGCGCGAGGAGCAGATGATGGAGGCGACCTTCGGCGACGCTTATCGAGCCTATGCGGCGCGCACCTGGCGGGTGGTGCCGGGGTTGTTTTGATGAGAACCCTCACGCCGGCTCGCGCGTGCGCATTGCCTCAAGGCAGCCACGCAGGACGCAATAGCGAAGCGAATCGCGCCGCGGGGCGGCGGATTGCGCTTCGCTGATCCGCTACGGGCGCATCTCCTTAAGGCAGAGCGAGAGCCCCTCCTTCCAGCACGGCAGCGCGATGCCGAAGCGGCGCTTCAGTCGATCGCCGGCAAGGCGCGAATTTTTCGGCCGCGCCGCCGGGCACGGATATTCTTCGCTCGCGATGGGCACGAGGCGGGGGACGCGGGAGGGCGCAAGCAGCGCGTGGCGCGTAGCGCCCTCCAGGATGGCCGCAGCGAAGCCATGCCAGCTCGTGGCGCCTGACGCCGTCAAGTGGAATAGCCCCGATGCGAAGCGCCCCTCCGCGCGCTCGCGAACTGCGGCGTCGATGGCGACCGCGGTCGCCTGCGCGATCTGCGCGGCCGATGTCGGCGCGCCGGTTTGATCGGCGACGATCCGCAGTTCTTCGCGTTCGCGCGAGAGACGCAGGATCGTGCGCAGGAAGTTGCGGCCGCGGGGGCTGTAGACCCAGCTTGTGCGCAGGATGAGATAAGAGCCGCCCGCGTCCCGGACCGCTATCTCGCCCTCGAGCTTGCTGCGTCCATAGGCGTTGATGGGGTGCGGCGGGTCTTCCTCGGTGTAAGGGCCGTCCTTGCGGCCGTCGAACACGTAATCGGTCGAGTAATGAACGAGGAGGGCGCCGGTTCTGCGGGCCTCCTGGGCCATGACGCCGACGGCAGCGCCGTTCACCGTCATCGCCAGCATCTCCTCACGCTCCGCATCGTCAACCGCCGTATAGGCGGCGGCATTGACGATGACGTCGGGCTTCAGATCGGAAATGAGCTTCGGCAGTTGGTCAGAGCGCGAGAGATCGCACTGCCGGCGATCAGGCGCGAGCACCTTCCCGAGGGCCGCGAGGCTGCGGTTGAGTTCCCAGCCGATCTGGCCGTTGGCCCCCGTGACCATGAGCCTCATGGAAACACCTCTGCGTCGCGAAGCAGTACGGCCGCTTTGTCTTTCGCGGAGAGCGTCGGCTCGACATCGGTCGGCCAGGCGATGCCGATCGCGGGATCGTTCCAGGCGATGCTGCGCTCGTGCTCTGGCGCATAGTAATCGGTCGTCTTGTAGAGAAAGTCAGCGCTGTCTGAAAGCACCAGGAAGCCATGGGCAAATCCGGCTGGAATCCAAAGCTGCCGATGGTTGTCTCCGCTCAATTCGACGCCGGTCCAGCGGCCAAATGTCGGAGAGGACTTTCGCAGATCGACCGCGGCGTCAAAGACCCGTCCGCTCACGACCCGCACAAGCTTGCCCTGCGGCTGCCTGATCTGATAATGCAAGCCGCGCAACACACCGCGCTGCGAGCGCGATTGGTTATCCTGCACGAAGCAGACATCGACGCCGATGGCATCGCAAAACCTTCGCGCATTGAAGCTTTCCAGGAAGAAGCCCCGCTCGTCTCCGAACACCTGCGGCTCCAGAATCAAGACGCCGGGAATTGATGTCGGAATGACCTTCATGAGAGGGCGTTCCGGTCGCCCCTGCATCGCGATGCCCAACTCCTTCGATTTGGCTGAAGCGAGCGACTAGTAGCGGTTGCCGGTCGACTGGGATCGCTTGTAGGGCGGGCAAAGGCGCGAAGCGCCGCGCCCGCCAGCGCTCGGCCTTTCGAGGGCGGGTGGGCACGCTTCGCTTTGCCCGCCCTGCGCCGTTTCCATATGACCGGAATCCGCTGTAGCGCCAATGAGGGGCGCCCTGCCGTCGGCACAGGTGCTAACCAGGATTCAGCCGGCGCGCTCGCCATAGTGGAGTGCGATCCAGTCGCGATAGGCAGAGCTTGTGACATCCGCAACCCATTGCTGATTGTCGATATACCAGCGGGTCGTCTTGCGCAAACCACTCTCGAATGTTTCCTGCGGCTTCCAGCCAAGCTCACGCTGGATTTTGGTCGCATCAATCCCATAGCGTCGGTCGTGTCCCGGCCGGTCTTTCACGAAGGCCACCTGCTCTCGATACGACTTGCCGTCGCGGCGCGGCTTGCCCTCATCCAGGATGTCACAGAGCCGATGCACCACTTCGAGATTTGTCTTTTCGCTGGAGGCGCCGATATTGTAGACTTCGCCTGGCCGGCCGCGCTCCAATACGCGCTGGAGCGCAGCGCAATGGTCGGCGACGTACAACCAGTCGCGAACATTCCCGCCATCGCCGTAAATCGGCAGCGGCTTGCCGGCGAGAGCGCGGTGAATAATGAGAGGGATCAATTTTTCCGGGAATTGGTAGGGGCCGTAATTGTTGCAGCAATTGGTGATGAGCACCGGCAATCCATAAGTGCGGTGATAGGAGCGCACCAAATGATCCGATGCGGCCTTGCTCGCCGCATATGGGCTGTTTGGCGCATAGGCTGTGGTTTCACGGAACGGGGGCGCGCCGGGCTCAAGGGAGCCGTAGACCTCATCGGTCGAAACATGGAGGAAGCGAAATTCGTCCTGCTCGCTTGCGCCCAGCGCGCTCCAGTGCGAATAGACAGCTTTGAGGAGGCGCAGCGTTCCCACCACGTTGGTCTGGATGAAGGCATCAGGGTCATGTATCGACCGATCGACATGACTCTCGGCCGCAAGATTGACTATGGCTCGCGGTCTGTATTTTCGCAGGATTTGACAAATCGCCTGGATATTGCCGATGTCCGAGCGGAAAAATATGTATCGCGGATCACCGGCAAGTTCTGCGAGATTTTGCAGATTCCCCGCATACGTCAGATTATCGACGTTAATCACAGTTTCCGTCGTCGTGCTCGTCCAGTAATGAATGAGGTTTGACCCGATAAATCCGGCTCCCCCGGTAATCAGCACCATCAGTCTGCCCCAAGCTTGTTAGAGCGAGTTCCAATCAATTTGAACCGCTTGTTCGAAGTCATGGCCGGGCTTGTCCTCGCCATCCGCCGCTCTCAGCCGACGCGCCGCAGGAAAGGCATCGATGCCCGCGGACAATCCCCGGATCAAATCCGGGCACGGGCTTGACGCCGGAAAGATGCTTCGATCTCGTCGGAACACGCTGCAAATGATCTCCTGGACGCGCCCGTCCATTCGCCCATTATCTTGTTCGATAGTCGCCGTTTTTGAAGCTACCCTGTCGTCCGCAGCGGCCTCAAGCCTTTCGTGAACATTGCTCTTTTTTGTTCGCAGCCGTCGATGGGGCATGGCGGCACAGCAAAGCGTCGAAACTAAGATGGCTGGCGGGCGCGGGGGGCGCCTTGCTCGCCGAACCCCTGTGGGCGCTGCGGCTTTCCGGCGTCCTGCCCGACCGGCCGAACCCCAGCAAGCACGCAGCCTTGACGACGGCGCACATCGACATTGCTCAGTCTCGACTTGTCCAAAGGCGCTGTGCTACAAGCCTGCCCGCAAAACGGGAGGGGCTGGCGTTGATGAACCGAAGAGCTGTTGGCGCGCCGCTCACTGCGGCTCGCGCCGTGGTGCTTGCCGGGATGCGCCCCGTTTCGGCGCTTGTTTTGGCTTCCGAGCCTTCTGCCTGTGGCCGGCAATTCAAACGGGCCGCGACGCCAGCGATCACGGGCGCTGAGCTCTGCCGCGTTCTGGCGCGCCCAGGCGGACGGGCCGACATTGCCGCCTAGGCCGCGTCTCCAGCGGAATCGCCCCTGGCCGCTGCCGATTGGGCGCCTGATTTTCCCGCCGTGCGGCGATGGTTTTCACCGAGGCGATCGTCACGAAGCAGAGGGCAAGCAATGTCAGACCGCAAAGGGTTAAGCAGGCCATCAAACCGTGCATCCCTCAGAGTCGTGCCGCCCTTCCACCGTCGCAGCCTTGATTCGAGGACTCAGGCGATGACCAGTCCATTGAAGACGAACTCATTGCATTCGCGGGCTCTGACGGCAGTATCCGTACTCGGTTTGGCGGCGTTGTTGGCGGCACGCGAAGGCCGCGCGCAAACGCCGACCCCCACCCCGGCGCCGGCGGTCACGCCGCAGCCGTCCTCAAAGAGCCTGCGTGACTGGCATAGAAGCATGAGGCATGTCCCGCTGCCGAAGAGGGGATGCTTCACCTCCTCATATCCGAGCACCCAATGGCAGGAAGTGCCGTGCACGACCGCGCCGGCGCGTCCGTATCCGCCGGCACGCGGGCGCCGACCCGACACGGTGGGGGGCGGCAACGACGTCTCAGCCCAGGTGGCGAGCCATATTTCCGAGGCTATTGGGTCTTTCGACAGCATGACCGGCGTGACGAGTGTGACGGATTCCGACCCGAACGCGCCCAGCGGCTTCTCGCTCCAGCTCAACTCGAACTTCTTCACCACTCCGGCCTGCAGCGGCGCCGCAAATCCTTCGAAATGCCTGGGCTGGCAGCAATTCGTGTACTCCAATTCGGGCATCGCATTCGTCCAGTACTGGCTGCTCGGCTACAACACAACGTGCCCCGCCCGCTGGATGAAGTTCACCCCTACCGGCACGAGCGAGATCGATTGCTTTCTGAACAGCAACGGCGTGAGCCTCCCCGTCCAGGACGTTACAAACCTGGTCAACCTCAGTCTTACGGGCCAGGCCAATGCGGGCGGCGCCGATACTTTCATCATGGCGACGGGCAGCAATCTCTATTCCGAGCAGGATGACGACGGTGTTCTCAGTCTGGCCCAGGGCTGGCAGGCCGTCGAATTCAACATCGTGGGCGATGGTGACGGATCCGAGGCCACCTTCAACAGCGGATCGACAATCGTCGTCAGAACAAGCACGGACTACGGAAGTCCGAACGCCCCCTCCTGCCTTGGCGAAGGCTTCACGGGAGAGACAAACAATCTGTTCTTTGTGCAGGCTTCCGCTGTCCCACCCTCCGAATCGTTGCCAGCCGTTGTTTTCACGCAGAGCAGCACCAGCAGCACGACCGCGCCGTGCAGTTCCGCGACCGGCGTCCGTGCAACCAGCAAGCTCGCCGATACTCATGACTTCAATGGCGACGGCAAGAGCGACATCGCGTGGCGCGACACCAGCGGCGATGCAGCGGTGTGGTTGATGAGCGGCGCAAGCCTGTTGCAATCGGCGGGGCTCGGCTCGGCGCCCGCCGTCTGGTCGGTGGTCGGACAGCGCGATTTCAACGGCGACGGCAAGGCCGACTGGCTGTGGCATGACACCAGCGGCAACGTGGCGATGTGGTTTCTTGACGGCGTCGAGGTGACGCAATCTGCCGGAGTTGGAAACGTGCCGACCGCTTGGTCGATTGCCGGAACTGGCGACTTCAACGGCGATGGCAAGGGCGACATTCTCTGGGCCGACAGCAGCGGCAACGTGGCCGTGTGGCTGATGAACGGCGCGCAGCTCTTGCAATCGGCTGGGCTCGGCTCGGCGCCCGCCGCGTGGTCGATCGTCGGCGCCGGCGACTTCAACGGCGACGGCAAGACCGACATTCTCTGGCACGACACCAGCGGCAATGTAGCGATCTGGTTCATGAATGGCGCGCAGGTCACGCAATCCGCCGGCGTCGGAAACGTAGCCACTGCCTGGTCGATCGCCGGCACCGGCGACTTCAACGGCGACGGCATGACCGACATTCTCTGGCGCGACACCAGCGGCAACGTGGCGATCTGGTTCATGAACGGCGCACAGGTTACGCAGTCCGCTGGCGTCGGAAGTGTCTCCGCCTGGTCGATCGCAGGCACGGGCGACTTCAACGACGACGGCAAGAGCGACATTCTCTGGCAAGACGCCAGCGGCAATGTGGCGATCTGGTTCATGGACGGCGCGCAGGTCACGCCCGCGGGGGTCGGAGCCGCGCCTGGGTGGTCGATCCTGGGCGCCCACGCAGATTGACGGGGCTGCGCAGCGGGGCCGCCTGCGCGGCCACGAAGCCGCCGCCATTGCGATGGCAATGGACGACGGCGTTTACGCTAACGATACGTGACGCGTTTTTTGCCGGAATAGATATTGTCCCTGACGCTCGGGCGTTCCATATCGCCGGCGGGGACGATGAGATGCGCGTGATGGAGGGGAGCGCGCGATGGGGACGGTCGTTACTTTCGTCACGGCTCTGATTATCGCCGGGACCATCGTGTACGCGGCCTTTGGCATTATGCGTCTCGCCGTGCGCTGTGTCCGTTGGATGGTTCGAAGCGCTCGATCCGAATATTGATGCTTTGGGCGAACCACCGGCCAGCCCGAAAGCTACGGCCTCTATATGCGATAGAGCCTACTTTGCCGGGGGTGGTGACGAGGGCGGCGTCGGGGCTGCGGGAGGCGAAGAGGCGTCGCTGGGCTGTCCTGGCTCGGGAGCGGGGGGCGGCTTCGAACCCGGCGCCGGCGGCATTGGAGCTGCCGCTTCGGATTGCCGCAGCTCAGGAACGGGGGCCGGCGGCGCGCCTGACGAAGGTCGTGCCGGGGTTGGGAATGAGGGCCCTTCTGCGCGCTCGGCTACGGGTGAGGGCGCCGCCGTCGAGGCAGAGACTTGCGGGCGCGCAAAACCCTGGTCGGCGCCAGGCCCCTCCGCCGGCTTCCGCACAACTCTAGGCGCGGATGACGCCGCAACCGCCGCAGTCGCGCCCGGCGGTCCAAGCACCGTGAGTGCGATGCTTCCGTTATCGGTCTTCAGCACGAAATTGTAGCCGTCCAGAATACGTCCCAACACGCGCGAGAGCGGTCCCGTATATGTCCCGGACAGCCGCTTATCGAGGTTGGCCGGCGACTGGTAATGCATGTTGAAAGTGCGGCTCAAAGCCGAGAGGATCTCCGCGACAGAGCTGTCTCGCGCTTCGATTCTGACGGCATCCGCACTGCCGCGAACACGCAATTCCGCGAGCGCAGGCGTCGTTGCAATGGCCAAGCTGGCAAGCAGGGTCGCAGCACGGATGCCGGCATTGGACGAACGGATGGTGCGAACTGGGACAATTGCGAAGCTGGTCAATTCTCAATCTCCTGGAGGCGCCGGCGGTCCTGTCGCAGGCGCTTAATGTTGACTTGTGATCAATGGGAGCCCCCCATCAAAAAGGATATCACACCCGGCGACATTCATGAAGACTTCAGCGTTATCGCATCTCGGCATAAGGACGCTCATCGGGCGACCGCTCCCCGGCGTCGTCGCGCCACGAAAGTACGCGATATGGCTCAACATCGTCATCGAGGAGAAGGATGACGGCCTCCGAACGCGTCCGCCGGCTGCCGTCGAATCGTACGTCGACGGTGATGCGGTTCGCTTTGCTGGATTGCACCGTGACGTATTGCGCCGCCATTCCAAGATGCGCATTTACGATATCCTGCGGCGCACCCTCGCGCTGGGCGAGCAGGAGCTGGATGCGGGCAGGCGTCAATCCCGGCAATGCGGCGAGGACTTCCGGGGCGGCTTCGAACACGTTGACCTCCGCCTGGCCGCTATAGACCGTCAGATACGGCAAAGCGCGCTCAACGAGATCCGGCGTCATTCCGAGCACGAGTCCAAGCTCATTGACGTGCTGAAAGGGGCCGCGCCGCGGGCCGTAGCTCTTTCCGGCGGTACGATAAAGAAATGCTTCGCTGTCGGCCACTCCGGACGCCGGCGTCCGCCACGCGATAATGCGGTCGGCGAAATCCTCCGCAGCTTCCTGGTCGTAACCCAGCACGGTGAACAGTCCAACCAGAAGCTGCTTGGGGGCAAAATTCAAATCGATGCGCCCGCTTTCGGAGCGGAAGTGGACCGCGACCGCGGCATTGCCGAGCCGAAACGCAAATCTTCCCTGGGCGGGGCGCGCCTGGGGATCCTCGGTCAATTTATAGACGGCGAGCTCAACGCCGGCCATTGCCAGTTCCTGGGCCTTAAGCCGGACGTCGTAATCGGCGAATGCAAAGGCGGTCGCGTTCACATAGACCCCATAGGACATCGCAAGCGTCGCCAGTGCGGCCAGAATCCACAACACCGCGACCACGATGAAGCCGCCCGAGGAGCGTTGGGGCGAGAGGGCGCGGGAGAGAATCTTGAATGACAGCATATCAGGGCTGCCCGATCTGTGCGGCGCCGGCGCCGAACGACGTTGTTCTGCCAGCTCGCGAGTTCGACGCCGGCTGGGTCTGAACGCACGCATCGCCTGCCTTCGCGGCGGCGCAGCGGGCCGGAAGCTCCGCGCGGATGAGCGCGCTCGTCGATACGGCCAATGTTCTGGAGCTGGCGGAATCGCGAACGCTCACGCGAATGGCGCGGGGAAGCTGCGCCGCACCGCGCCAGGTGTCTCTCCAGACACGGTCCGGCCCGGCATAAGAGAACGAGATTCGATACGGCGCGCGGATCAATACGACCGGATTTGCAAACTCGACTTCCTTGAGATCCCGAATTGCGGGCGTAAACGGCGCTGTGTTCCTCACCAGCGCAGGGCCGCGATTATCGCTCGCCTCCTCGATTCGAACGGCTTCAAGACCTGTGAAGGTGTTTGGGCCGACGGCCGTGCGGACGAACATGACCGCGGATTCGGCGCCGTCGAACATCGGCATGTCGGACGCGCTTCCCGCGATGATCTCAGCCGACGCGACATCCGCGACCAGCCGGTCCAGCCCGGCAGCCAAAAGGTCCTCGCTTTGAATACGTGCAAAGCCGCGGTTCCAATTGCGAAGCCATTGCGATGTCACCTGGGCGAGCGCTCCCATGATGATGGCCATCAACGCGGTCGCCAGCAGCGCTTCGATGAGCGTAAAGCCCGCGCGCCGCGACCAGGCGCCGACGCGCTTCATTTCTGGCTCCCTTGCGATTTTTGGCTCGCTTGCGCGCGATGCAGGCGAACGGTATCGATCCGCAGCAGGCGTCCGCTCGTGGACCGCACGTTGACGACGACGGCATGCGGCGTCCACGGGCCTGGTCGATTTGGATCGACGAGATCATTCACGAAGGGCGCAACATCCACGCGCCAGCGGTGACCGGCGTATTCGCCGAGCAAATTGCCAGCGACGAGATGCTCACGGTCGGGCATGTCGGCCAGGATGGCGCGCGTTGTCTCGACCAGCGCTAACCGCTCACCGAGGGCTCTCGTCCCACGAATGTTGGTCGCCACGACGGATCCGATCGCAGTGACCGACACCGCCACAACAGCAAGCGCAACCAGCGCTTCGATCAACGTGAACCCAGCCTCATGATGGCAGGAATTGAAGTTACAGCGGGCTCCGGTCATATGGAAACGGCGCAGGGTGGGCAAAGCGAAGCGCGCCCACGCGCCTCCGAAAGGCCGAGCGCTGGCGGGCGCGGCGCACCAAAGTCGGGCTTGCCCGACTTCGCAGCCAATCGCGCCGAAATCTGCAACGGCCGATTTCGGTTGCGCCTTTGCCCAGCCTACAAGTGATTCCAGTCGACCGGGAACCGCTTTGGTTGATCGGCTCACCCGCTGCCCTTCCGGTTAGCCAGCTTCCTCGCAAATGAAAACGCGTGCAAAGTCTCTCGCGCAATCATCTTGCCGCATGACGGCTGAAAATACGAATGCCTAACCAAGAGGTCAGGGATTGTGTCAGGTGGGGAACACAGCCTCGACCATGATATTGGCGAAAGAGAGCCCGGTGCCCCGCTCCGGGACATCGCGACACTTAGCATATATGCCGCACTTGGTGAAAGTGCCGCTGACCGCCGCATCAGCGGCCATGTGGTCCAGGAAATCGCCCTGCCGGAGCATTTCCGATCATGTTGAGCGAGTACTTCTTCACCTCTCGCGCAAGGGAAGAGGTGAAGGGCAATATGCCGACGTTTTTCACTCAATCATATCGAGATCGGCTCTGGTCCGCGTGCGTCGGAAGTCATTGCGGGCTCGCGTGCTGTGCGCACGCGCCCCGGAATGATGCTCTCAAAGACCTTATGACGCAGTAGCGCTAGTCCGCGTTGACGCCTTGGATCGACCACACCGTCGGTACGCTGCCCACCCCGGCAGGCGTGACCTGCACGCCGTTCATGAACCAGATCGCCACATTGCCGCTGGTGTCTTGCCAGAGAATGTCGCTCTTGCCGTCGCCGGTTCATCGGCATCAATAATCGCGCCCGCGTCTCACAGCGCGTCGCGTGAGGTCGTTTCTCGAAGAGAACGGGCCGTGCGCTTCCGCCGCCTCCTTCCGCAGCGTAATCTCGCGCCGCGCGGGGGAGATGGCAGGGTGCGGACGGGAGTCGGACACGCTCGTATCGCGCCAGCTTTGCGCCGCGCCATCATGGGGCCGGGCGCGCCTCGCAAAGCCATTGGCCTTCTTCGCGGCCATCTCTATATATTGGCGATATTGGCGGATCTGGCGGAAACCCCGGAGACTTCGACATGCTCGCGCGCGATGAAGACATCCTCAAGGCCGCGGAGGACTGGCGGCGTGAAGGGCGCGATGTTGCGCTCGCCACCGTGGTAGAGACGTGGGGGTCCGCGCCGCGGCCGGTCGGTTCCAACCTCGTGATCGACAAGGACGGCAATTTTCTCGGCTCGGTGTCGGGCGGCTGCGTCGAGGGCGCCGTGGTGACGGAAGCCATCGACGTGATCGAAACCGGCAAGCCCAGGATGCTGGAATTCGGCGTCGCCGACGAAACCGCGTGGAAGGTCGGCCTGTCGTGCGGCGGCACCATCCGGGTCTATGTGGAGAAGGTGGAGTAGCGTTCTCCTTCTCCCCGCTTGCGGGGAGAGGGGGCGCCTCCCCAAGTTCGAAGGCTCAGACTCGGCTCAGACTCGCGGATACGCCCCCTCACCCGGAATTTGCGCGACGAGCGCGTAAATTCCGGCCTCTCCCCGCAAGCGGGTCGCAAGCGGGCAGAGGTGAGGCGAGCCGATCGCTCGTTCCGACAGCGCTCCCGTTGTGAATGGTGACTTTTTCGCAGTGAGACCCTGATGCGCCTCGATATCCTCAGATCGCTCAACGCCGAACGCGCCGCGCGCCGCGCGGCCGTTGTCGTCACCGACATCGCCACCGGTGCGCAGCGCTTCGTCGCTGCTGTGGATGTCGACGCCGATCCGTTGCGCGACGTCCTTCTGTCGCATCTGCGCAGCGGCAAAAGCGGCATGGAGGAAACTCCACAGGGCCGCGTTTTTCTCACCGTTCACGTGCCGCCGCCGCGCCTTGTCGTCACCGGCGCGGTGCATATCAGCCAGACGCTGGCGCCGGTGGCGCGGCTTCTCGGCTACGACGTGACCATCGTGGATCCGCGCACCGCATTTGCAACGCCGGAGCGCTTTCCCGACGTAAGGTTGATCCCGCAGTGGCCCGATGAGGCGCTACCGCCGCTCGGGGTCGACCGCTATACCGCATTCGCGGCGCTGACCCATGATCCCAAGATCGACGATCCGGCGTTGCTCCATGCGCTTTCGCGGGATTGCTTCTATGTCGGGGCGCTCGGCTCGAAGAAGACCCATGCGCGCCGGCTGGAGCGGCTGAAGGCAAACGGCGTCGCGGAGGCGGCGCTGTCGCGCATCCACGCGCCGATAGGCCTTGCTATCGGGGCGGTGTCGCCGGGAGAAATTGCGATCGCCATCATGGCCGAGATCACAGCGTCCTTGCGTCTCGCGGCCGCCCCTTCCCTGCCCTCGTCCGCAGGCCAGGAGAGGCAAATCGATTTACCCTCCTCGGGCCTCCAGCCGAACGCTCACCCGCCTGCCGGACACGGCAGGGTGGCGGCCGGGGGAGGGTAGGGAGAGGATGCCCAAATGAAGTTCGGACCAGTCGCACCTGGCGACGCCAAGGGCGGCATCGTCGTCCATTCCATCCGGCAAGGCGGCCTGGTGCTGAAGAAGGGCAGCGTAGTAGGCGACGCTGACATTGCGGCGCTCACGGCCGCCGGCATCAAGACCATTATGATCGCCCGTATCGAGCCCGGCGATGTGTCCGAGGACGTGGCTGCCGCCGAGCTCGCGGCGTCGATCGCCGGCGAAGGCGTCCACGTGGACCGCGCGTTCACGGGGCGCGCCAATCTGTTCGCCGAGACCGCAGGCGTGGTCGTCGTCGATCCGGCGGGCGTCGACCGGCTCAACGAGGTCGATCCAGACATCACCCTCGCGACGCTCGATGCCTTCGCGCCGGTCGTGCCTGGCAAGATGATCGCGACGGTGAAAATCATTCCCTTCGCGGTGAGCGCCGCGGCATGCGACAGGGCGCTTGCGGTGGCGCGCGCAGCTTCGCCCTTGGTTCGCGTCGCGCCGTATCGGGTTCGCAAGATCGGCGTCATCTCCACCGTGCTGCCGGGCCTCGCCGACAAGGTTATCGAGAAGACCTTGCGGGTGACGCAGGATCGGCTTGCGCCTGCGGGCGCCAAGATCGTGGCCGAGCGGCGCGTGCCGCATGAATCCGCAGCGCTCGCACGCGCGCTTTCCGATGTGCTCGACGCCGGCGCCGAACTCGCTATCGTGTTTGGCGCCTCAGCCATTGCGGATCGGCGCGACGTCATTCCCGCCGCCGTCGAGGCGGTCGGCGGCGTCATCGAGCATTTCGGCATGCCGGTCGATCCAGGCAATCTCATGCTGGTGGCGTCGGTCGGCGGCCGTCCGGTGCTGGGAGCGCCCGGCTGCGCGCGCAGTCCGCGCGAGAACGGCTTCGACTGGGTGCTTGAGCGGCTGCTGTGCGGTCTGCCGGTGACGCGGCGCGATATCACGGCCATGGGGGTTGGCGGCCTGCTGATGGAAATCGTCACCCGCCCGCAGCCGCGCGCCACCGAGGTCAAGCCTGGCCGCCGCATCGCCGCCATCGTGCTGGCGGCGGGGCGCTCGACGCGCATGGGCGGAGCCAACAAGCTGTTGGCGGAGATCAACGGCCGGCCGCTGGTGCGCATTGCGGCCGAAGGCGCGTTCGCATCGCAGGCGCGGCCCGTCATCGTGGTGACCGGCCATCAGCGCGAGCGCGTCGAGGCGGCGCTCAAGGGCCTCGATGTGAGGCTGGCGCACAATCCGGAGTTCGCCAAGGGCCTCTCGACGTCGCTCAAGGCCGGCATTGCGGAGGTGCCCCCCGATGTGGACGGCGCCATCGTGTGCCTCGGCGACATGCCGCAGGTCAGCGCACAGCTCATCGACCTCCTGCTCGCCGCCTTTGATCCGGAAAAGGGCGCGCTCGTCGTGGTGCCGACCATCAACGGCAAGCGCGGCAACCCGGTGGTGTGGTCGCGTCGCTTCTTCCCGGAGCTTACGGCGCTCGACGGCGATATCGGCGCGCGCCATCTCATCGCGAGCTATCCCGAGGCCGTCACCGAAGTGCCGCTCGCCGGCAACGCAGCGCTCATCGATGTTGATACGCCGGATGCGCTCAGGGCCGTGAAGGCGGAGATCGAAGGGGCGTCGTAGGGTGGGTTGAGCGTAGCGAAACCCACCAGCAGCCTTGCGGCTGGAAAAGGCTCTGATGGGTTTCGCTATCGCTCAACCCATCCTGCGGCCCAAATCAACTCCGCCTCTTGCGGCTGATGTCGCAGAGCATATCGGAATGGATATTCAGGCCGATATTGGTCATGTTGTACAAATGTTCGCTGGCCACGAGCCAGACGATCTCACAGATCTCGCGTTCGGAGAAGCAGCGGGACAAGCGCGCAAAGGTGCCGGGGTCAACCTTCTTGTCCTTCGTCAGCTCGCTCACGTAATCGAGCGCCGCGCGCTCGGCCTCAGAAAAAAGAGGACTTGTGGCGTATCGTTCCAGCGCATCGAATTTGGCCTCATTCATCGACTTCTGAATCGTGGCCCATCTGCCGATGTCGATGCAGAACAGGCAGACATTGATCTGCGCCACGCGTTCACGGATGAGCAGGACCAGCTCTGCCGGCAGCTGCAGCTTCTGATCGAGCCTTGCGATCTTTGCATAGAACAAGCCGAACGCGGGCGGCAGCCGCGCAGAATGCACTTTCACCGGCGTCAGCACTTTGCCGAATTGCCGGCGTGTGAAGTAATAGGCGAACTTCTTGATCAGCCCTTCGGGCCGCTCGATGGGGGCAAGGAACGTGTCCGTCATGTCGACCTCCTGCCAATCAGCGGGTGCATTCGTTATGACGACGAGGAACCGCAACATGTGACTTCGGGAGCCGAACTTCTGTGCCGGTCACAATGATTTGACCGGTGGCGAGGTGCCCAATGACTCCACCGGGCCGCCACAATTGAGGCGCTTGGCCCGCAGGCTCGTAGGTCGGTCGAGCGCAAGTGAAACCCATCAGGGTTCTTTCTGACGTAAGGCCGATGGTGGGCTTCGCTGTGCTCAGCCCACGCTATGAAGCAGTCATACTTCAGTTGTCGCCCAGCGTTGCCGACGCTTGCTCCAGGCGCTCGAGCACGCGCGGCCAGCCGCCGGACATGGCGTCGTAGGCCGGTGCGTTCTGCGGCCCAAAGCCGGAGTGCTCCATTCGCACGCGCGTGCCGCCGGGCTCGGGCGTCAGGGTCCACTCTACGGTGCTGTCGAGTGCACTGCCGTAGCCTGGATTTCTCGCCGATCCGCCCCTCCAAGAGTAGACCAGTCTTCGCGGCGGATCGAATGCAATGACCTCGCAATGCACAACGCCGTCCCAGTCTCCCATCGGCTTGGCCCGGAAAGTGAACCGGACGCCGAGACGCGGTGCGAAATCATTCTTCATCAGCCATTGTTCGATCAGCGATGCCTCGGTGAGCGCCCGCCAGATCTTCTCCGGCGGGTGCGGGATCAGGCGTTCGACAACGATGGAACGCGTGGCGATGGCGTGTTCATTCATTGGTCCATCCTTTTCAGCAGGTCTTCGAGACGATCGAAGCGGTCGCGCCAGAAGGCGCCGTAGAGAGTCATCCAGTCGACGAGCGGCCTGAGAGCCTGTGGCCGAGCGCTGTAGTGGGTCTCGCGTCCCCTCCGCCGCTCGCGCACCAGGCCGGCGAGCCTGAGAATGCCCAAATGCTTTGACACCGCCGGCTGCGAGACGCCCGATTCTTCCGTGAGCATCCACACGGTCTGTTCGCCGTCGCGGCAAAGCCGCTCGAAGATCGCCCGCCGGGTCGGATCCGCTAGCGTCTTGAAGAGGGCGCCGGGTGCGGCGGGCATGAGCGATCCATAACTCTGTGGCTATTATTTGCGACTCATAACCAGAGAGCTATCAATGAGTCAAGAGGGCGCCA
This sequence comes from Hyphomicrobiales bacterium, assembly GCA_021323775.1. Taxonomy (GTDB): domain Bacteria; phylum Pseudomonadota; class Alphaproteobacteria; order Rhizobiales; family Xanthobacteraceae; genus JAJPKK01. The sequence goes on along the minus strand of JAJPKK010000061.1, from coordinate 20,153 downwards.
AGAAGGCTCGTTGCTCCGGATCTGCGCGCCGGTGCGGCCGCGCCCATTGCCGCATCCTGGCAACGATGGCCACCGTGACGGGTTCCAGAGAGCGTTGGATTGAAAGGATCGTCAGGGAGGCGAAATGCTGAAATCAGACCGCGAGAAATCGCATAGGTGGATCGCGATCGTCGGGGTATACCAACCACGCGCACGTTGCCTCGCGCCGTCATTTCGCGATCGCTCTCGGATCAATCGATGAACGACGTTTCCACGCACCACGAAGCCGCAGCCGCCGCCGCGCCGCAATCGCAAGCAGGCAAGCGCCTCGCCATCGCGTTCCTCAATGTCGCGCACGCGATCGACCATTTCGTGCTGCTGATCTTTCCGGCCGTGGTGATCTCGCTTGGGGTCGTGTTCCGCCGCCCCTATGACGAGATGATCGCGCTGTCGACCGGGGCATTTGTGGCGTTCGGGTTGTTTTCGATTCCCGCCGGCTGGCTTGCCGACCGTTGGAGCCGGCGCAGCATGATGGCGCTGTTCTATTTTGGCTGCGCAGTCTCGCTTGTCGCCGCCGGTCTGGCGCCGACGCCCCTGTGGCTTGCTGTCGCCATGTTCTTCCTCGGCATGTTCGCCGCCATCTATCACCCGGTCGGCATGGCGATGCTGATCGACGTGTCGCGGGCGCGCCCGCGCACGCTCGCCTTCAACGGCGTGTGCGGCAATCTCGGGGTGACGCTGGCGGCCGGGATTTCGACCACGCTGGCGGCGTGGGTCGACTGGCGCGCAGCGTTCCTGGCGCCGGCGGCATTGTGTCTCGCGCTCGGCATCGCCTATGTGGCGCTGATCCCCGACGACCGCCACCGGATCGGCAAGCGCAGCGCCACCGCGAGCGTGGTGCTGTCGCCGCGCGCCGCCGCGACGATGTTCGGCTGCTACGTTGCGATCTCGCTGGCCGGCGGCCTCACCTTCAACACCGCCCTGATCGCGCTGCCGAAGCTCGTCGACGAGCGAGTGGGCGAGGGCGTGCCGCTCATCGTCGTCGGCTGGCTTGCGACCGGCATCTTCCTGTGCGGCGCGCTGGCGCAGCTTGCCGTCGGCCGGCTGATCGAGCGGACGCCGCCGCACCTCCTTTTCGCCGCAGTTGCGACGGTGCAATTCTTCGGCGTGGCCTGGGCCGGACACGCCGCAGGCGCGGCGCTGATCGCGGCGCTGGCGGTGGCGATCGGCGCCATCTATGGCCAGACAACCGTCGGTGATATCGTGATTGCGCGCTATGTCGCCGACGCCTGGCGCGGCCGGGTCTATGCGGTGCGCTATTTCCTCACCTTCATCACATCGGGCGCCGCGGTCCAGCTCATCGCCCAGCTCTACGGACGCGGCGGCTTCGACCTTGTGCTCGCGGCCATCGCGCTCACGGGCTTCATCATGATGGCGGGGGTCTATGCAATGGCGGCGGCGGTCAACGGCGCCGAAGCGGCTCATCGGGCCGCGCAGCCGGCGGAATAGGGCGATTTCGCCTCGACAAGCTCGGACAAATCCGGCCATGACTTAGGCGAGGTGGTCCAACTCACCGGAACATCCCGCACACGGAATTTCTAATGGTGCGATCGAGATTCTCTATTGATCTCAATCAGCTTCTCCAATCGCATCATTCGATCTGTCCCATTGATTGACTGCAGCAATCTCACCAGTCTCTGCGCTTGTCCGAATTGAAAACGAGCGCACCAGGTGGCCGAACACGAAGCGTGGAGTGCAGATCGCGCCCACGAGATCATTTTGCAGCATTGCAATCGGGACGGCCCGCTGCTGCCCATCCTGCAAGCTTTGCAGGAAACGTTTGGCTGCGTGCCTGAAGCAGCGGTCCCGATGGTGGCGGACGCGCTCAACCTGTCCCGCGCCGAGGTGCACGGCGTCGTTACCTTCTACCATGATTTTCGCCGCGAGCCGGCAGGACGCCGCATCCTCAAGCTTTGCCGCGCTGAGGCGTGCCAGGCGGCAGGGGGCGACGGCCTGGCAAAGCATGCCGAGGCGCGGCTTGGCGTCGCCATGGGTGCGACCGCGCCGGATGGCAGCGTTACGCTCGAGCCGGTCTACTGTCTGGGCCTCTGCGCCACTGCGCCTTCGGCGATGATCGAGGGACGCGTCGTCGGCCGGCTCGACCAACAGCGTCTCGACCACGCAATGGCGCCTCCTTCCCACCGTGCTTCGCAAGCCGCCGGAACAGTTGCATTCGGCCCGGCGATATCTTCTGCTTCCCCCTTTGTGGGGGACGGCCGGGGTGGGCGGTCTGGCGTATTGCCTCCGGAAGCGCCCGTTGGCGCGGCCCCCACGCCCGGCCCCTCCCAACGACGGGCAGAAGAGCAGCGCCTGCGCGTTTTCATTCCCGGCGACGCAGGGGCGCTTGCGGTGGGGGCGGATGAAGTCGCTGCGGCTCTGCGGACAGCGGCTCAAGCCCGCAACATCGCTGTTGAGATTGTGCGGACCGGCTCCCGCGGGCTCTATTGGCTGGAGCCCCTGGTCGAGATCGCAACGCCCGCCGGACGGGTGGCTTATGGCCCTGTCACCGCAGCCGACGCGGCAAGCCTGCTCGACGCCGGTCTTGCTCAGGGCGGGGCGCATCCGCTCCGGCTGGGCGTCACCGATGATATTCCATGGCTCAGGCGCCAGACGCGGCTGACCTTTGCGCGCTGCGGCATTATTAACCCGCTCTCGCTTCCGGACTATCGGGCCCACGGCGGCCTGCGCGGCCTGGAGCGCGCGCTGTCGATCGGACCCGACGCCATCGTCGAAGAGGTCGTGCAGTCGGGCTTGCGCGGACGCGGCGGCGCCGGCTTTCCGACTGGCATCAAATGGCGCACGGTTGCGCAGACAGCGGCGGCACAGAAGTACATCGTCTGCAATGCCGACGAGGGCGACAGCGGGACCTTTGCGGACCGCATGATCATGGAGGGCGATCCCTTCGTTCTCATTGAGGGGATGACCATCGCGGGCATCGCGGTGGGTGCGACCAGGGGCTATGTCTATATCCGTTCGGAATATCCGCACGCGGTCAGAACGATGGAGGCCGCGATTGCGGCGGCCCGGCGCGAGCGCCTGCTGGGCTTGCGTGTCGCCGGCTCGCCACATGCTTTCGACCTCGAGGTGCGGGTGGGCGCCGGCGCCTATGTCTGCGGCGAGGAGACGTCGCTCCTTGAAAGCATCGAGGGCAAGCGCGGCATCGTGCGGGCGAAGCCGCCGCTTCCCGCCCACAGGGGTCTGTTCGGCCGGCCCACCGTCATCAACAACGTGCTTTCGTTCGCTTCCGTGCCGGTCGTGCTCGCCGAGGGCGCCGCGCATTATCGCGATTTCGGCATGGGGCGCTCCCGCGGAACCATGCCGATCCAGCTTGCCGGCAACGTCAAGTACGGAGGGCTGTTTGAAACCGCGTTCGGCATCACCCTCGGCGAACTTGTCGACGACATCGGCGGCGGGACGGCGAGCGGGCGGCCGGTGCGCGCCGTACAGGTCGGCGGGCCGCTCGGCGCCTATTTCCCGCGGGCGCTATTCGATACGCCGTTCGACTATGAGGCGTTCACGGCGCGTGATGGCCTGATTGGCCACGGCGGCGTCGTGGTGTTTGACGACACTGTCGATATGGCCAGGCAGGCCCGGTTCGCCATGGAATTCTGCGCATTCGAATCCTGCGGCAAGTGTACGCCATGCCGCATCGGCGCAACCCGCGGTGTCGAGACGATCGAACGCATCATGCGCGGCGAGGATTGCGCCCGCAACCTGACGCTCCTCCAAGACCTCTGCCACACCATGAAGTTTGGTTCGCTGTGCGCGCTCGGCGGCTTCACGCCCTATCCGGTCATGAGCGCGCTCACCCACTTTCCCGAGGATTTCGGCTCTCGGCCCTGCGCTCCCCTGCATGCGGGGGAGGGCAAGGCGGGGGTGGCTGCAGAATGAAGGAGAACGTCATGTCGCTCGTGCACGAGGTCGACTACGGCACGCCCCGCTCGCGGGCGGCGAAGACCGTCACCCTCACCATTGACGGTCATGCCGTCACGGTGCCGGAAGACACCTCGATCATGCGCGCCGCCATGGAGATGGGAACGCAGATTCCCAAGCTCTGCGCCACCGACATGGTTGAGGCGTTCGGCTCATGCCGCCTCTGCCTGGTCGAGATCGAGGGGCGTCCCGGCACGCCGGCGTCCTGCACCACGCCGGTCGCGGCTGGAATGGCCGTTCGCACTCAGACGGATCGATTGAAACGCCTGCGCAAAGGCGTCATGGAGCTCTACATCTCCGACCACCCGCTCGACTGCCTCACCTGCGCGGCAAATGGCGACTGCGAGCTCCAGGACATGGCCGGCGCCGTCGGCCTGCGGGATGTGCGCTACGGCTACCAGGGAGCGAAGCATCCCGATCCCGGAAAGGACGAGTCCAATCCCTATTTTACGTACGATCCCTCGAAGTGCATCGTGTGCTCGCGCTGCGTACGCGCCTGCGAGGAGGTGCAAGGGACCTTCGCGCTGACCATTGCAGGGCGGGGTTTTGATTCCGTAGTCTCGCCCGGCATGGAGGAGGCATTCCTGAGTTCGGAGTGCGTGTCATGCGGCGCCTGCGTGCAGGCGTGCCCGACCGCGACGCTCACCGAAAAATCGGTCATCCAGATCGGCACGCCCGAGCATTCGGTGGTGACGACCTGTGCATACTGTGGTGTGGGCTGCTCGTTCAAGGCGGAGATGCGCGGCGATGAAGTCGTGCGCATGGTGCCCTATAAGGACGGCAAGGCGAATCGCGGACATTCCTGCGTCAAGGGCCGCTTCGCCTGGGGTTACGCCACCCACCGCGAACGCATCCTCAAGCCGATGATGCGTGAGCGGATCGCCGATCCGTGGCGCGAAGTGTCCTGGGAGGAAGCGATCGCGCGCACCGCATCGGAGTTCAAGCGCATTCAAGCGAAGTATGGGCGCCGCTCAATCGGCGGCATCACGTCGTCGCGCTGCACCAACGAAGAGACCTTCCTGGTGCAGAAGCTGATCCGCGCCGGCTTCGGAAACAACAATGTCGATACCTGCGCGCGGGTCTGCCATTCGCCGACCGGATATGGCCTCGGCACCGCATTTGGAACATCCGCCGGCACGCAGGACTTCGATTCGATCGAGCATTCCGACGTCGTGATGCTGATCGGCGCCAATCCGACCGATGCGCACCCGGTATTCGCCTCCCGCATGAAGAAACGGCTGCGCGCGGGGGCCAGACTGATCGTCATCGATCCGCGCCGCATCGACCTTGTGCGCACGCCGCATGTGGAGGCAGCCTATCACTTGCCGCTGCTGCCCGGCACGAATGTCGCGGTCCTGACGGCGCTTGCCCATGTGGTTGTCGCCGAAGGCCTCGTCAACGAAGCCTTCGTGCGCGAGCGGTGCGACTGGGACGAGTTTCAGGATTGGGCGGCGTTCGTCGCCGAACCCCGCAACAGCCCCGAGGCGGTGGCTAAGATCTCCGGCGTGCCGGCCGAGGCGATCCGCGGCGCAGCGCGACTTTACGCGACCGGCGGCAACGCGGCCATCTATTACGGCCTCGGCGTTACCGAGCACAGCCAAGGCACGACCGCCGTGATGGCCATCGCCAATCTCGCGATGGCGACCGGCAATCTCGGGCGTCCCGGAGTCGGGGTGAACCCGCTGCGGGGACAGAACAACGTTCAGGGATCGTGCGACATGGGCTCATTCCCGCACGAGCTTTCCGGCTATCGCCATATCTCGGGCGACGCCACCCGCGCGCTGTTCGAGGCGGCATGGGGCGTAAGCCTTGACAGAGAACCCGGCCTGCGCATCCCCAACATGCTGGACGCCGCCATCGACGGTTCGTTCAAAGGCATCTACATCCAGGGCGAGGACATCCTGCAGTCCGATCCTGACACCAGGCATGTGGCGGCGGGCCTGGCGGCGATGGAGTGCGTCGTCGTGCAGGACCTGTTCCTCAACGAGACCGCCAATTACGCCCACATTTTCCTGCCCGGCTCCACGTTCCTTGAAAAGGACGGCACCTTCACCAACGCCGAGCGGCGCATCCAGCGCGTCCGCAAGGTGATGCAGCCGAAATCCGGGAAAGCCGATTGGGAGATTACGCTCGACATCGCCAAGGCGATGGGCTTCCCGATGCACTACGATCATCCGTCGCAGGTGATGGACGAGATTGCGCGGCTGACGCCGACATTCGCCGGGGTCTCGTTTGACAAGCTCGATGCGCTCGGCTCGATCCAATGGCCGTGCAACGAGAAGGCGCCCGCCGGCACGGCGGTCATGCACGTGAACGGCTTTGTGCGCGGCAAGGGCAAATTCATTGTCACTGAATACATCGCGACTGACGAGCGCACCGGTCCGCGTTTCCCGCTGCTGCTCACGACCGGCCGCATCCTCAGCCAGTACAATGTGGGCGCGCAGACGCGGCGGACCGAAAACGTGATCTGGCACGAGGAGGACCGGCTCGAGATACATCCCCACGACGCCGAGCAGCGCGGCATCCGGGACGGCGACTGGGTCAAGCTCGCAAGCCGCGCCGGCGAGACGACGTTGCGCGCATTGATCACCGAGCGGGTCGCGCCCGGAGTGGTCTACACGACGTTCCATCATCCCGGAACGCAGGCCAATGTGGTCACCACCGAGTACTCGGACTGGGCGACCAACTGCCCCGAGTACAAGGTGACGGCCGTGCAGGTTACGCCATCGAACGGTCCGACCGAGTGGCAGGAGCGCTACGATGAACTCGCGCGCAAGAGCCGCCGCATTGCGCCTTTCGTGGAAGCCGCCGAGTAGACCCAAGTGGACCTTCCAATCAAACGCGTGGCGCGGACGGCTTGGCGCGGCGATGATTTCTCGAACGGCGACCGCGCCGTCCCGGAGGAGACCGCTGTCGCCTTCACCTACAATGGCGCGTCGCACGCCGTCATGATGGCGACGCCGCAGGACCTGGAGGATTTTGCTTACGGCTTCAGCATCACTGAAGGAATCGTCTCTTCGGTTGGCGAAATCGAGCAGCTCGACATCGTCGATACCGAGTTCGGGATCGAGTTGCGGATGTGGCTCACCGAACCCCGGCAGGCCGCCTTGAGGGCGCGGCAGCGGCGGCTTGCCGGGCCGACGGGATGCGGGCTTTGCGGAATTGAGTCCCTCAGCGAGGCATGCCGGCCGCCGCCGGTCGTGCCGGCGGGGCAGCGGTTCACGCCGCGCGACATCATGCGCGCCATGGACTCGATCGGCGGGTCCCAAACCTTGAACCGCGAAACCCGCGCCATGCACGGCGCAGCCTTCTGGGAGCCCTGTCGAGGACTTGTCGCTGTGCGCGAGGACGTGGGGCGCCATAATGCGCTGGACAAGATCGGCGGAGCGCTGGCGCGCGGCCACGTCGCTGGCCGATCGGGAATGATCCTGCTGACCAGCCGCGTCTCAGTGGAGATGGCGCAGAAGACCGCGACCATCGGCGTGCCGGTCATCGTTGCCGTCTCGGCGCCGACAGCATTGGCCGTGCGGACGGCCGAATACGCCGGCATCACTCTGGTCGCCATCGCCCGTGGCGACGGGTTCGAAATCTTTACGCATCCCCATCGCATCGCCAAGGAAACGATCGCCCATGTCGCCTGACAAACTCGTCTACATGGCGAATCAGATCGGCAAGTTCTTCGCGCACCAAGGGCACGACAAGACCGTGGCCGGCGTCGCCGATCACCTCGCCAGATTTTGGGACCCGCGGATGCGGGACGCGATCATCGCGCATCTGGAGGCGGGGGGCGACGAGCTCGACCCCTGCGTGCGCGAGGCGGTTGTCAAGTTACTTGCGGCGCAACATAATGCGGGAGCCAACTCAAAGAGCTCATAAGAGCCGTTTTGGAGGAACAAAAATGACGACGCTCGAACAGGCGGACAGGGGGTTCGGTTCCGCGTTGGGGCTGCTCGACCGCGAACGCATCATTGCCAGGGCTGGGTTCAATCGCTGGCTTGTGCCGCCGGCGGCGCTCTGCATCCATCTTTGCATCGGAATGGCCTATGGCTTCAGCGTATTCTGGCTGCCGCTGTCGCGCGCCATCGGCATCGACAAGAGTGTCGCTTGTCCGGATATCACGCTCGTTGGCGAGCTTTTCACCACGACGTGCGATTGGCGCATTTCGAGCCTCGGCTGGATGTACACGCTGTTCTTCGTCTTGCTCGGGTCGTCCGCCGCCGTGTGGGGCGGATGGCTGGAGCATGCCGGCCCGCGCAAAGCCGGCGTCGTTGCGGCGCTGTGCTGGAGCGGCGGGCTCGTGATCTCCGCCGCCGGCGTCATCGTTCATCAATTGTGGATGTTGTGGCTTGGCTCGGGCGTGATCGGCGGCGTCGGCCTCGGCCTGGGTTACATCTCGCCGGTCTCCACGCTGGTGAAATGGTTTCCGGATCGCCGCGGCATGGCGACCGGCATGGCGATCATGGGCTTCGGCGGCGGCGCTATGATTGGCGCCCCGCTTGCCGACCTGCTGATGAACTATTTCCGGACCTCTACGTCGGTCGGCGTGTGGCAGACCTTTCTCGCCATGGCCGCCATCTACTTTGTGTTCATGCTGATCGGAGCATTTGGCTATCGCTTGCCCCCGACGGGGTGGCGCCCCGAGGGGTGGACGCCGCCGGACAACTCCAAGGCGATGATCACCCAGCATCACGTCCATCTCAAGGACGCTCATAAGACCGCGCAGTTCTGGCTCATCTGGGCAGTGCTCACTCTCAATGTGTCGGCCGGCATTGGCGTCATAGGGATGGCTTCGCCGATGCTGCAGGAGATTTTCGGCGGCTCGCTGATCGGTCATCCGGAGCTCGGATTCACGCAATTGAGCCCCGAGCAGCGGACCATGATTGCAGCGATCGCCGCCGGCTTCACGGGCCTGCTGTCGCTGTTTAACATTGGAGGCCGCTTCTTCTGGGCGTCGCTGTCGGACTATGTCGGGCGCAAGAACACGTATTATACGTTCTTCCTGCTCGGCATCGCCATGTATGCGCTCGCACCCTGGGCCGCGCATTCGGGCCAGAAGGCGTTGTTCGTCGCATTCTTCTGCGTCATTCTGTCGATGTATGGCGGCGGCTTCGCGACGGTGCCGGCCTATCTTGCCGATGTATTTGGCACCCAATTCGTCGGCGCCATTCACGGCCGCCTTTTGACCGCGTGGTCCACGGCCGGCATCGTTGGTCCGGTCGTCGTCAACTACATCCGTGAGTTCGAAATCAATGCCGGCGTGGCGCGCGACCACGTCTACGACGTGACCCTTTACATCCTCTCCGGCATGCTGGCGGCCGGCTTCGTGTGCAATTTGCTGGTCAAGCCGCTGGCGGCCAAATGGTTCATGAAGCCGGAGGAAGTGGCGGCGCTGCAAGCCAGGCAACACAGCGCCGGCAGCGTCACGTCGTCGGGTTCGTTCGGCATCGGCAAGGGCGGGCTCGACGCCAAGGCGGCGATCTTCTGGGCTTTCGTTGGCATTCCGCTCGCTTGGGGCGTGTGGAAGACGCTGGAGAGCGCGATCAAGATTTTCTGATCCGGCTTTAGCCCGCATTGAGCGAAGCGAAATGCGGGAAGGCCGCTCCCAGATGTCGCTTCGCTCCATCCGGGCACCTGGACCCCCCTCGCTGGGAGGGCGCGGGCGACCCGCCCGCTTTCGCCTCGGCGTTTCCAAATGAGTGCAGTTCAAGACCCCGCTAGGACGCCCCGCGCAACTTTCCGTCACCGCAACAAATTGCTATGCCGACCCGTCCGAAGGGCCTGCCGCCCATAACGTCGCGGGGATTTCATGGCGCGCATTTCGCTGATCGAGGAGGCCGAGCATCCTGAGCTTGCTGAGATGATCGGACGCATCAAGGCGGGCCGCCGCGGCGGTCTCCTCAACGTCTATAAGCTCTTGCTGCACAGCCCGGCGCTGGCGCAAACGTGGTTCGACCATAACAGCGCCGTGCGCTGGAAGACAAAGCTCAGCGGACGGCTGCGCGAAATCGTGATCATCCGCGTCGCGCATCTCAATAACGTCGACTACGTGCTGGCGCAGCATGTCCCCGGATTGGCGCTTGCTGAAGGCTTGACGCTTAGGGAATGTAATGCGCTGGAGAACTGGCGCGCGACCGACCTGTTCGATGCGCGCGAGCGCGCCGCACTCGCCTATGCTGAGGCGATGACGCTCTCGACCTCGGTGTCTGACGAGGTGTTTGCCGGCGTGCGACGCCATTTCGACGAGCGCGAGCTTGTCGAGCTTTCGGTGCTGGTCGGGACCTACATCATGCACAACCGTGTCATGAAGGCGCTGGCGATCGACCTCGAACCGGAAACCAATCGCGGGCGCTAAAGCATTTTTACGATGAGGTTGAGCGAAAGGCTCTCCACCCCTCCCCGTCGGGGAGAGGCGAAGAGCGGCGCGGCATCGCTTTCGATGCAACCCTATCGAAATCTGGTCTGAGCGACCGGCCGGGGCGGCAGGCGAGATGCCCGCGCCCCTGTGCCGGGGTTGGCGGGGCGGGCGGGGAAGCCCGCGGCGCAGGGTCACGCGCTTGGGCGAAATCAATCGCTGGGCGCCCCGGGCCGGTGCGGCTTTGCGGAACTTGCGACGCGAAGCCGAGCGTATTAACCAAGGCTCACGATGCCGCGCCGAGGGCCCGCAGAGGCGTCGTTGCAGATCCGATGATCCCCCAATCCTCCAGCCGACCCAATCCGCGCCTCTATCTCCTGACCCCGCTGGTGAGCGATCCTGCGACGCTTTCGGGCTCGCTCGCCAAGGTCATTGGCGCGGTCGATGTCGCAGCCGTTCTGCTGCGCCTGCGCGATGCGGATGAGCGCAGCCTCATCGACCGGGTCAAAGCTGTGGCGCCCGGCGTGCAGGCTTCAGGGGCAGCGCTCATCGTTGCCGGCCGGCCGGACATCGTTGCACGGAGCGGCGCCGATGGGGCTCATCTTGTCGGGCCGGACGCGCTGCGAGCGGCCATTGAGACGCTCAAGCCGAACTATATCGCGGGCGCCGGTGGGCTTCGCAGCCGCCACGATGCCATGGTGGCGGCTGAGGCGGGCGCCGACTACGTCATGTTCGGCGAACCCGATGCCGCCGGCCACCGCCCCTCCCGCGAGGCTGTCATCGACCGGGTGGCCTGGTGGGCCGAGGTGTTCGAGATTCCCTGCGTCGGGTATGCGAGCGCGCTTGATGACATCGATGCGCTTACAGCGGCCGGCGCCGATTTCGTCGCGGTCGGGGATGCTCTGTTCGAAGATTCGCGCGGGCCTGAAGCCGCCGCCGCCGAGGCGGCGGCCCGGCTCACTGTCACGGAGACGACGACGTGATCGACCGCATTTCCGTTGCCCACCCCGCAGGTCACTCGAGACGATCGAAATCTGCGCTCGCGGCATTGGGATTTCTCGCGGCATCGTTCGCGGTCGGTCACGTTGGCGCCCAGGCGCCGCCCCCGACGCCTCCATCCGGCACGCTGCTCCCCCGGCAATTCCCACCAACGAAGCCTGCGGATGCAAAACCGGCTGCGGGCGCGTCGGCGAGCAGCCAGCCGGCGCGCGGCGGCCATGAGCCCGACCTTGCCTACGGCGCCTATCAGCGGGGCTATTTTCTCACCGCTTTCGCCGAAGCGACGCGGCGTGTCCAGGAAAAGGGAGACCCGCGCGCCATGACGTTGCTCGGAGAGCTTTATTCCAATGGCCTCGGCGTACCGCTGGACGAGGTCAAGGCCGCAAAATGGTACAAGCTTGCCGCCGACCGGGGCGACAGCGATGCCATGTTCGCGCTCGCGATCTTCCACATTTCGCGCCGCGGCGGCCTGCATGACAGGACAGAGGCTGCACGGCTGTTGACGTCGGCGGCCAAACTTGGCAATGCCGCGGCGGCCTATGATCTTGGCCTCCTGTACCTCGAAGGCCAGCAATTCCCGCAAGATTTTGCTCGCGCTGCGGAATTGTTCAAGGCTGCGGCCCAACAGGGCAATGCGGAAGCCCAATATGCTCTGGCAACGCTCTACAAGGATGGTAAGGGCGTCGAGAAGAACTTAACGGAAGCCGCTCGCCTGCTCGGCGCCGCCGCGCTGGCGGAAAACCTCGATGCCGAAGTGGAGTACGCAATCGCCTTGTTTAACGGCACGGGCGTCCCCAAGGACGAGGCCAAGGCGGCGGCGCTGTTCCGCAAGGCCGCTCTGCGCGGCAGCCCGATCGCCCAGAACCGTCTCGCCCGCCTGCTCAGCGTCGGCCACGGCGCTGCGCTCAATCCGATCGAGGCCATCAAGTGGCACCTCATCGCCAAAGCAGGGGGCAATGGGGACCCTTATCTCGACCAGTTCGCGGCTCAGCAGACGCCGCAGATCCGCGCCGCGGCCGAGAAGGCGGCAAAGCCCTGGCTCGCGGTCCTGCAGCCCAAATCCTGACGACAAAGGCAAGGCGAGCGTCACGGTGCGAATGTAACTAAATTCGCGAGTTGGCGTCGCTGATTTTCGCGATGTCCTTGGCCCGCAAGCAAGAAAGAGAACGCTTGGAGGCACCGAATTGTAACTGCTCCGCAGCTGACTGATTTTCAAAGATTCCAAGATTCGTCGATTTATCAGCGCCTTCTGCGAGGGTGAATGCTTTCCAACTCACGGATTTAGGATCATATGCACGGCTTGCTCATTCCGGGGCGCCGCCGAAGGTGGCGAACCGGGAATCCACAGCCCTCGGCCGATGGTTATGGATTCCGGGCTCGCGGGCTAAAGCTGAAACCCGCGCCCGGAATGACGCGCAGATGATTCGACTTCGAGATCGCCCCGCTAACTCGCCCTCACAGCGGCGCGGTCGTCAACCGCGAAAGTCTTGTGCTTTCCCACAAGGCGGCGCTGCGAAACCCGGATGATCTTTTCCCGATCCGCAACAGCATGGCCAATCCGTTGCGCGTGGCGGCCATGCTTCTTGAGGATCGCCAGAGTCTGGTCGGCAGCGGCAGGATCCACCACATAGCAAAAGCCGATCCCCATATTGAAAACCTCGAACATGGTGTTGTCGGGAACCGCCCCGTGATGCGCGATCAGCGAAAAGATCGGATGCGGGTCAATGAGATTTCCGATTTCAAAACCGACATCGGCATGCACGCGCGCCAAATTCAGCAAGCCGTCGCCTGTGATGTTGATCAATGCCTTCACGCCCTGCACGCTTTGGAGGATTTCCATCGCCTCTGGGACGTAGATGTCGGTCGGACGAAGCAATTCTTCGCCAAGCGTGACGTCCAGATCGTCAAACTTGTGCTCAATACCGAACGTGTGGTCCTCAAAGAACGCCTTGCGCGCCAGCGACAGGCCGTTGCTGTGAATGCCGTTGCTGCGCACGCCGATGACGATATCGCCTTCCCCAACGCCTTTGCCGCACAGCACCTTGTCAAGGTCCACCCGCCCGACCGCCATGCCGGCCAGGTCGAAGCCTTTCACGATGTCCTTGAGCTGCGCAATCTCTCCCCCGGAAATAGAGATGTTGGCCTTGCGAGCCCCCTCCCGCAATCCCACGCCGATCGCATCCAGCATGGCCGCGTCTGCATGCGCGACCGCGATGTAGTCAACGAGAGAGAGCGGCTTCGCACCGACGCAAATCATGTCGTTGACGTTCATGGCGACGCAATCGATCCCGATCGTGTCGTACTTCCTCATGCGATCGGCGATGATCGTCTTTGAGCCGACGCCGTCCGTGCAGAGCGCAATGCCTGCGCCATCCATCTCGACCACGTTGGCAAAATAGCCAATGGGCAACAAGACGCGTCCCGGACCGCTCTGCGGCCAGGTGTCCTGGATCAAGCGCACAAGACGGGCAAGCCCGACATCGGCTTCCGTGGTGTCGATGCCCGCCTCTTTGTAAGCGTCGCGCCGTGCCGCCATGGCCTTCTTATTGCAATTTCAATATGGTGAGCCCGCTGGGACTCGAACCCAGGACCACCTGATTAAAAGTCAGGTGCTCTACCACCTGAGCTACGGGCTCCTAAGGCGCGTGTGTAGAGATGCGTGCCCGGCCGGTCAATACAATAGCTCGGCAAAGCGCCGGTTCGGCCGTTTCGAATGCGGTCGAGCCGGAGCCAGCCTTTGCGTCAAGCGCGGCGTCCCGGCCAGGCCAGGGTCGTTCGGCTGCGGGTCGCCCACAGCCATGGCCGCCAACCGCGTTCGTCCGGTCACGTCCATTTCCTGCCTTGACCGCGCCACGCGGCTCGGTTTTGTTCGGTGCCGGGGGGCAGCCGTGGCATGCGGCGGCAGGGAGCCAGTGCGATGCCCATCGTCAACCGTGTAGCGGACCTCCATGGCGAAATTGCCGCCTGGCGGCACGATATCCATGCTCATCCCGAGTTGCTCTACGACGTGCATCGGACGGCCGCAGCGGTCGCCGCGCAGCTTAACGCGTTCGGCTGCGACGAAGTGGTTTGCGGCATCGGCCGCACCGGAGTGGTCGGCGTCATCAAGGGCAGCCGCGCGGGCGGAACGCGCAGGGTGATCGGGCTGCGCGCCGACATGGATGCGCTGCCGATCGAGGAGGCGAACGATCTGCCCTATAAATCGACTGTGCCGGGGAAGATGCATGCCTGCGGCCACGACGGGCACACCGCGATGCTGCTCGGCGCTGCGAAATATCTTGCCGAGACGCGCAATTTCGCCGGCACCGCGGTGGTGATCTTTCAGCCTGCAGAGGAGGGCGGCGCGGGCGGGCGCGCCATGGTGCAGGACGGCCTGATGGAGCGCTTCGCCATCGACGAAGTCTACGGCATGCATAATCTCCCCGGGCTGCCGGTTGGCGCGTTCTCGATCCGCAGCGGGCCGATCATGGCCGCAACCGATAATCTGACCATAGAGATCGAAGGCGTCGGCGGCCACGCGGCGCGGCCGCATTTCGCGGTCGATCCGATCCTGGTGGGCGCCCAGATGGTCAGCCAGCTCCAGTCGATCGTATCGCGCAATGTCGATCCCCTCGAGGCGGCCGTGGTTTCGATCTGCACGTTCCACGCCGGCAGCGCCGACAATGTCATTCCGCAGACAGCGCTGATGCGCGGCACCGTCCGCAGCCTCAAGCGCGAGGTGCGCGAACTCCTGCGCAAGCGGGTTGGCGAAGTGATCGAAGGCGCCGCGCGGCTCCACGGCGCCAAGGCCAATTTCACATTGCGGCCCGGCTATCCGGTGCTGTCCAACCACGAGCGCGAGACCGCCTTCGCGGCGGCGGTGGCCGCCGACGTCGCAGGCGCCGACCGCGTTAATGCCGAAATGCCCCCGGTGATGGGCGGCGAGGACTTTTCCTATATGCTGGAAGCGCGCCCCGGCGCCTTCATCTTCGTCGGCAACGGCGACAGCGCGGGGCTGCACCACCCGCGCTACAATTTCTGCGACGATGTCATCCCGTACGGCGCGTCCTACTGGGTGCGGCTGGTCGAGACTGCGATGGCGGGGTAATCACCCCTGCGTCTGCCAGGACGCCTGGGTGACGCTAAGCTTCACCGCCACGTCTTCCGGACCGCCCCCATAATGGGCGCCGCGCACCGGAGCAGCGCCGAGATAATCGAGCCCGACGGCGACGCGCACGTGCTGGTCGGTGGCGCAGACGCCGTTAGCCGGATCGAAGCCGACCCAGCCGAGGTCGGGGACGTGAACTTCGGCCCAGGCGTGACCCGCCTTGAGACTTTCGTTCTGGACGGACGCCTCCTCGCCGCGGAAATAGCCGGCGACATAGCGTGCGGGCACTCCGAGCGCCCGCGCGACGGCGATGAAGATGTGAGCGAGGTCCTGGGAAGTGCCGCGTCCTGCTTTGAAAGCGTCGGCGGCGGAGGGCGCGCCCGACGCGGCTTCTGCATCGAAGGTGATGTCCTGGTGCAGCCGCGTCAGAAGCTCGTGCAAAGTGGCAAGCGTGTTGCTCGCGGCCGGGCGAGGAAACTCCCGCGCATAGACGAGGATTGCTTTGTCGGCATGGGTCAGCGGGGTGTCGCGCAGGAACAGGGTCGGCGGGAACCGTTCCACGGCGCCCCGCACCACTCCGGCGGCGTTCTGCGTCTCAACCTCGCCCTCGGCCAGGAGACGCAGCTCGCTGAGCGGCCCCGCAACCGAGAAGGCATGCGTGATGTTCCCGAACGCGTCCTGCTGCGGCTCGAGCCGGCAGTCGGCGGACACGTCGATGCGCCAGTTCACCACATACTGGCCCGCATGGTTGCGCGGCGTCAGGCGCAACGTCTGGATCGCACCCGTGCACGGAGGGTCGTAGCGATACACGGTTTCGTGCGCAACGCAGATGCGCATGGGCAGTTTACATCAAATACTGGGAATTGACGGCGGCCCCGAGCGCATTGTTGTCGGCAATGAATTCGGTGATGAATTCATGCAGCCCGGCCTGGAATATCTCGTCCATCCGGCTGTTCTGCAGCCGCGTGCGGATGGCGCGGGCCTTTCGCTGCGCATGCCCCTGCCGGCCATAAGCGGCGGCGATCAGGTCGCAGAAACGCACCAGGTTTGCATAGCAGCTCGCGAGCGAGCGCGGCATCTGCTCGTTGAGGATCAGAAGGTCGGCGATGAGCCACGGCTTGAGATTCTCGCGGTAGACCCAGTGGTAGGCCGTGAGAGCCGACACCGTGCGCAGGATCGCGGCCCACTGGTAGTAATCGAGTGGGCCGCCAACAGGCTCACCGGCCGGCAGCAGCATGTGGTACTTCACGTCGAGGATGCGCGCGGTGTTGTCGGCGCGCTCGATATAGAGGCCAAGCCGGGAGAACCAGTAGGCATCGTTGCGCAGCATGGTGCGGTAGGCGGAGCCGTCGAAACGCAGGGAGGTTTCCTGCACCCAGTGCAGGAAACGCAGGAATTCTTCCCGCGAAGACGGGCCGTTGCCGAAACGCCTGAGCTCGATCCATGCGCCGTTGATGGTTTCCCAAGTCTCAATCGTGAGCGCAGTGCGCACTGCGCGGGCATTCTGGCGCGCAATTTCTATGCAATTGCGAATGGAGGACGGGTTCTCGATTGAGAACGCCAGGTACTCAGTGACATTTTCCTCGCTCGCCTCGTTGTAACGCGCAAAAAACGACTTGCGGCAGCCGGCCGTCGCCACCGCCGTTTCCCATTCGTTGGTGGAGCCGACATAGGCGAGCGGCAGCGCGGTGAGGCGCATGCTGGCCTCAAGAATGCGCGCCAGATATTCGGCCCGCTCGACGTAGCGCGCCAGCCAATACAGATTATCGGCAGTACGGGAGAGCATCTGGGGCCTCGTTAATCACTCGTTAATCAGTAGGGTGGGCAAAGGCGGCCGAGTCGGTGCGAAGACGTAATGGCAGTGATTCCGCCTTTGCCCACGCCGTCGAACCTCGCAGCCTCACAGCGTGGGCAAAATCGCCTTGGGAGCCCTTCCAAAATTCCACGACCTCGACGGGCAACTTTGCCCACCCTACGTTTTCCACGTTTTCACGCATCCAGCACCCAGGTATCCTTGGTCCCCCCGCCCTGGCTCGAATTGACCACGAGCGATCCGTTCTTGAGGGCGACGCGCGTCAGCCCGCCCGGTACGATGCGGGTGCGGTCGCGCCCGGTAAGCACGAAGGGGCGCAGATCGACGTGGCGCGGCGCGATGCCTTCCTCGACGAAGGTCGGGCAGGTCGAGAGCGCGAGAGTCGGCTGGGCGATGAAGTTTTCAGGCCTGCTCTTGAGCTTGGCGCGGAAGGCCTCGATCGTCGCCCGGTCGGACTTCGGGCCGACCATCATGCCGTAACCGCCGGAGCCGTGGACTTCCTTGACGACGAGCTGTTCGAGGTTATCGAGGACGTAGGCGAGATGCTCCGCCTCGCGGCATCGCCAGGTCGGCACGTTTTTGAGGATCGGCTCCTGTGCGAGATAAAACTTCACGATCTCAGGCATGTAGCTGTAAACGGCCTTGTCGTCGGCAATGCCGGTGCCGACCGCATTGGCGAGGGTGAGATTGCCGGCCTGGTAGACCGTCATCAGGCCCGGAATGCCGAGCGCCGAGTCGGGGCGGAAAGCGAGCGGATCGAGGAAGTCGTCATCGACGCGCCGGTAGATGACGTCGATGCGCTTGAGCCCTTCGGTCGTCCGCATGTAGGCGTGCTGGCCCCTGACCACGACGTCGCGGCCCTCCACCAGCTCGACCCCGAGCTTGTCGGCCAGAAACGAGTGCTCATAGTAAGCGGAATTGTAAATGCCCGGCGTAAGCAGCACGACCGTCGGGTCCGAGGAAGCGCTCGGCGGCGCCACCGACTTGAGCGTGGCGAGCAGCTCGTCAGGGTAGTTCTCGACCGGCGCCACGCGGTGCCGCGCGAACAGCTCCGGGAATAACCGCATCATGATCTCGCGGTTTTCCAGCATATAGGAAACGCCGGAGGGCGTGCGCACGTTGTCTTCGAGAACGTAGAACGTGTCGGCATCGACCCGCACGATATCGATGCCCGCAATGTGCACGTAAACGTCGTGAGGCACGCTCATGCCGTTCATTTCCGGGCGGAAGACCGGGTTCTGGAAGACGAGGTCCTCAGGGACGATGCCGGCGCGCAGCACCTCGCGCCGCCCGTAGATATCCTTGATATAGAGGTTGATGGCCTTGACGCGCTGCTCCAGGCCGGCGCGCAATGTATTCCACTCGGCCAACGCGAGAATGCGCGGCAGCACATCAAACGGGATCAGCCGTTCGGTGGATTCAGCCTCGCCGTAGACTGCAAACGTGATGCCGATGCGGCGGAACAGCAACTCCGCCTCGCGGCGCCGGCGGTCGAGCACGTCCGGCGGTAAATCGTGCAACCACTGGTCAAGCCCCGCATAGGCCGGCCGCACGTGGCCGTTCGTCCCTTTCATCTCATCGAACGCGAAGGCCATATTCGCCCCCAGCGGCTGATCGGCCGCGCCGCCGCGCAACTTGAAGTCTGGCGAGCAGCATAGCGGTTTTCATGCCTAGGGAAGCAAACTTTGCGCCAATTGCCACCCCGCGCACCCGCGTATGCGGGTAGGGAAATGCTGGATTCTTGAACGTGCGGCGGGTCGACCACGATGGTAAGAGCAAGAGTTCGGGCCAACGCAAAACCAGGACTTCCAAGTTTCACGTTGCCTGGAAACGGCTGAGTGGGTTTCGCCGGCGATTTTGCCCACGCCTGTCGGAAGGTCAGATTGAACCGCCTGGGCAAAGGCGGAACGATCGCCGCCACATTTCCGTGCGGCGCCTCGGCCGCGGTTGCCCACCTTACGGCGCGGCTCCCTCGGCTACTCGGGCGCGGCGGTGCCCCCGTTTATCGCGCCGCGCCGGATCGGCACCACCTGCGCGATGACATCCGCGAAACGAGCTTCGAGGCTCCGCAATACCGCGAAATCGTTAAAACGGCAGTTTTCGAAGGCAGCAAGCGCAGCGGCGGCCAGGAACGGCAGGCTCTGCACTACGAGCACGCAGCCGAACAGGTTGATCTCCCGCACGCGGTCCCAATTGGTTGCGAATACGATGAACCCGCCCAGCATCAACAGCCCGCCCAGGACGGCTTCCTCGAATGCTGGAAAGGCGAGGCGCCTGCGGGCGGCGGCGCCGCCCTTGGCGGTGCGCACGAAGGTCAGATGGTCCTTTATAATGCCGTTGGCGACGGCGCGCGCGACGGTCCACTGCATCGCCATTGCGGCCACCATGGCGCCGGCCGCCTGGGCGGGCGGGATTGGCACGCGGCGACGATAGAGCGCGATGAAGTGCACGACCGACAGCGTGAAGGTCGCAAGGATCGGCAGCGTCAGCACCTTGTCGGGCACCGCGATGCCGGCGAACGCGACGACCGGCACCCAGACGAGGTTGAGGATCGCCACCAGCACGCCGACGGTCTCGGCGCCGAGCCAGTTGATCCAGCCGAACGCAAATTCGCGCCTCTGGTCGCGGGTCAATGCCGATGCGCCGGGCAGGAAACGGCGCCAGTGCTTCTTGACGATCTGGAATCCCCCCGAGGCCCAGCGGTCCCGCTGTCGCTTGTAGGCATCGAAGGTATCGGGCAACAGCCCATAGCCGTAGCGGCGATTGGTGTAATGGGCCTTCCAGCCGAGCTCCAGGATGGTCAGCCCGAGGTCGGTGTCCTCACAGATGGTGTCGCTCGACCATCCGCCCGCCGCCTCGAGGGCGGTCCGACGAATGAGGCACATGGTGCCGTGAACGATGATGGCGTTGGCCTCGTTGCGCTGGACCAT
>JAJPKK010000144.1 GCA_021323775.1 Hyphomicrobiales bacterium | reverse complement strand
GCGCGAAGTCCTGGGCAACGACACAATCGATAAGATTCGTGCCATGCGTCCCGCGCGGACCGTGCGCCGTTTCCGAGGCGGCTGAAACCATTCACCCGATTGCCCTGTCTTGGAAGCGGCGCGCCGTTGACAACGTGGATCTTTACCTCTAATTTAACCTTATGGTTAACTATAAGCCCGACCGCCTGGACGGCATCTTTGCGGCCTTATCCGACCCGACCCGGCGCGCGGTGTTGGCCCGCCTCAGCGAGGCGCCGGCACTCTCCGTCACTGCCTTGGCGCGGCCTTTTGCGATGTCGCTGCCGGCAGTGCTCAAGCATCTCGACGTGCTTGAGGTCGCCGGTCTGATCCGGCGCCGCAAAAGCGGCCGCACAGTATCGTGCCGGCTCAACGCTGCGCCGCTGCAGGAGGCGCAGCGCTGGCTCGGTCATTACGAGCGCTTCTGGTCCGACCGTCTCGATGCTCTCGCGCGCTACCTTGCGGAGGATGTGCCGGACGGCACGCCGCTCTCTACTCTGCCCCGCCCCCTGATTAACCCTCCCCGGCCCGCCGGGGAGGGAAATGCAGGGGAAATGGCGAAAGTAGGGAGAAGGGGTGCGACAACGAGCCCAACATCAAATGTGGAGCCTCAACCATGTCTCCCGACGCTCAAACCGCCGCGCGCTCGAAACCCCGCCTCGCCATCCGGCGCAACCTCCCGGCGCCGCCTGACCGTTGCTTCCGCGCCTGGACGGACGCGGAAGCGCTGAAGCGCTGGTTCGGCCCTGGCGCAAACGAAGTCGTGCTGGCCGAAACGGATGCCCGCGTGGGCGGACGCTATCGCGTGGTGATGCGCTCCCCGGACGACGAGGAGCACGAGGTCAGCGGCGAATTCCGCGAAGTGGTGGCGAACCGCAAGCTGGTTTTCACCTGGGCCTGGCGCAGCACCCCGGAGCGGCAATCTCTGGTGACGATCGAGTTCGCGCCCGCAGGCGACGCGACCACGCTCACGCTCACCCACGAAGAGTTCGCCGACGAGGCTGCGCGCGACCGCCACCATCGCGGCTGGACAGGCTCGCTCGACAGGCTTGCAGGGCTAGTCAGTTGAACGCTTATTCGTGGAAATCCGGCAAGAGGAGGGCTTAATGTCGAGCGTCGAGATCATCGGCTTTGCACCGTCCACCTATGTTCGGGCTGCCCGCATGGTTTGCGAGGAGAAGGCGAGCCCGTATGAGCTGAAGGCGTCACCGCCTCATTCGCCCGAAGTTGCCGCGATACATCCGTTCGGAAAAATCCCGGTGATGCGCCACGGCGACTTCGCATTGTGCGAGTCGAAGGCGATCGCAACCTATCTCGACCTCGCCTTCCCGGGGCCGCTCCTCTATTGCGTCCGCAATTTTCCTGAAGGCGCAGCTGCCATCGCGGCCGGAAAGGCGGTGTCGAGCTATTACGACCGGTTCGCTGCGCGCGAGAGCTTCAAGAAGACGACACCGCCACCCCCGCCGCAGCGGCAGGCGACGGCGTCGTGAAGCATGAAGTTCGCAGGAGACAGAAAAATGAGTAGCAACGGTAAGGCGCGCGCGGTCGCTGACACGGCGCAAGGACATCTCGTCGCCAGTGTGGAACTCGCGGCTCCCCCCGAACGCGTTTTCCGCGCCCTGGCCTCCAAAGAAGTTACTGATTGGTGGGTCAGAGCCGGCGTCTTCGACACCCGGGACTGGACCGGCGACCTTTGCATCGGCGGCCGCTGGCGCGCCTCCGGCATCGCCCGCGGTCAGCCCTACGCGATCGAAGGCGAATTCCTCGAAATCGATCCCCCGCGAAGACTCGTGCACACGTGGTGCCTTGTTGGTTTGCCAAATTTGCCGACAACAGTGACCTACGACCTCGAGCAGGACAACGGCGGAACACACCTCACGCTCCGGCATGAAGGCTTCACTTCGGCGGAGACGTGCACGAATACTGCGGTCGGATGGGAGACGAGCTTCGAGCAGCTCGCGAAAGCCTTGGCGTCTTAATCTCGCGTCCGCTGCGGATCACAGGGGCAACCCCACGGCAGGTCGGCCGCGACAAACCGGGGCTGTCAGTCCGCCTGTCTCGTTCGGACGCTTCAAGCAGCTGGAGCAGCCTGCCGCCGTCTGTCAATGACGCGAATTCGTCCGCCGACTCGCATCAAAGATGCCCGGATCGACGCGGATCGCCATACTGTCGGCAAACGCAACAGTGAACTCCCTGTTGCGATGCAGGATGAGTCCACGATTTATGTATGCGGCGGCAAAGTTCGGGTCGAGCTTGATAGCTCGATCGAAATCGGCAATCGCCCGATCATGGCGCCCCTTTTGGTACCAGACCAGTCCGCGGTCGCAGTAGAGATTGGCGTCAGCGAAACTGAATCGGATCGCCCGATCTAAATCGACGAGCGCCTTGTCAAGCGCCCCCTTGCGCTGCCACAGGATGGCGCGATCATGGAATACGGCGGGATTGTCGGGATCAAGACGTATCGCCTCATCGTAGTCGGCGAGAGCCCGGTCGAAGACGCCTAGCTCATCCCAGACGTCGCCGCGGATATTGTAGGATTGCGCGTCATCGGGATTAAGCCGGATCGCCTCATTGAAGTTGCCGATCGCTCCCAGGAAATCGCCGTTGCGATATGCAGCAATTCCCCGCTCTCGATAGAAATTGCCATCGTTCCCGGAAGGGCTCGCCGCCAACTCGGAAGCAGCGATGGCTTGAGCGTCGCCGCCGACGCCTGCATCATCGTTCGGCTTGCTGGGCTCCCTGGGGGCCTCCGCATCGTCATGCTTGTCGACGCCCGGCTTGCTTGCTCCGTTTGCGGCGTCGGCGTCGCCAGACTTCTCGCGCAATTCGCCGTGGTCTGGGGCGTCGGGAGGCGTCATCACCCGGGCGCCCGTCGTTTCGACGGGTTTGCCTGCACTGCCTGCGTTTCCTTCCACACTGCCTTTGACCGCGTCCGATTCTGGCGCGGCGATTGTTGTCGAAGTATCCTGATTCCTTTCGGCCGCAGCGATGGCGGTCGCAGTTTGCGCGTCCCTTCTGGCTGTCGCGACCGCGGACGCAGCACGGTCATCCTTATTGACGGCGACGATAGCGGTGAACGTGGACAGGGGCGAAACCAGCCCATATCCACCGACCAACGCACCGACGGCAGCAACCGCCGCGGTCGCACGCATCCGCTTCAATCGAAGCTGCTGGCGCGCGAGCTTCGACCGGAGGCGGTGGCACTCGACCCTCAATTGATATTGTTGACGCTCGAGCTGCAGCAGCCGGTCGTAAGTCGCCCGCTGCTTCGCATCGCGAAGCACTGCGTGGGCGGCTATAATCTTTCTCAGCCGCTCCGGAGCCTCCGGATCGGCGGGATGGAGGTCGGGATGGTGCGCTTTGACCGCCCTGCGGAACGCTTTCTTCAGGGCATCGGGATCATCATCCTCATGAGCACCGAGAAGATCGTAAAGCGATTTCATCAGCACGCTCTCGATCGGCGGGCTGTTAAGAAGGAATTGCCACATAATGCGTGCATGTTCTCAACATACCAAATACGCGCGGCGAAACTGGCTTCCATTGAATCATGGATTTGACCGGCGCGCGCCGCCGGCGAGGAACGCGCGCCAATGAGCCCTTATCGAGCGGAAGTTACGCGCTCTGCAGAGTTGTGTAGGCGTAGCTGCCTCCGTCTTTTGTTATCTTGGCAAGTCCAGGCCAAGGGAAGTGAGAGCCGCAGATCAGCATTTGATCGGCAACCACCCGATCGAGCAGCTTGCGGCGGGAGGCCTCGGCCATCTCGCCGTTCTGGTCGAAAGATCCATGCCACTCCGGGTGCCGGGCGCAGAGCGCGGGCACGTAAGCGGCATCGTTGGAGATCATCAGCTGCGCGCCGCCGGAGGTCAGGTGGAAGGCGGTATGGCCAGGCGTGTGACCGGGTGCTTTGACAAAGAAGATGCCGGGCACCACCTCGTCTTCGCCCTCGACCGGCAGCACGTTCTTCCAGTTCGGGATGACGGACTGAATGCGTCGGGCGAGCGGCCGGCGCGCCTCAGGCAGGCGGGTGAGCAGCGATGGATCGGTCCAGAAGTTATATTCGGCGGCCGGCACAATGATTTCCGCATTGGGGAAAATTGGGATGTTGGTTTTTTTTTCCAGCAGGCCAAAGATGTGATCGGGGTGAAAGTGCGAGATCAAAATCGTCTCGACCGCTTTGGGATCGATGCCGGCGGCCTTCATGTTGGCCATCATCTTCCCCGAAACGAAAACCGAATTCGGATTAAAGGCCTGCACCTGATCGCCGCCGCCGGCGTCGCACAGAATAAGCTTGCCGTTCAGCTTGATGGCGAACACCGTGATTGGAATCGGCACGAATGCGGTGGTCAGCCCGGCCTCGGCCAGCGCATGTTTGACCTCGTCAACCGTCGCATTGCCGAAATACTTTCCGTCATGCACTTTTTCCCAAATTCCGTCGTACAAGGCGGTGATTTCGGCGTCGCCCATCTTGTAGCGCAGAAAACCGGGCTTCGGGTCGGGCGTCTTCGCCTTTCGCACCGGCGCTCCCGGCTTGCGCTGGGGTCGCGCCGGCGCGGCCGGCGTCTGTTGGGTTTCTGCCGGCGCGACCATGGCCAGGCTCTTGTCCAGGCCAAGCCATGCCCCAGCCACGGCCGCAGATAGAATAATTTCCCGACGCGACGTCGTGCGCATTTTAACCCCCCAATTTCACACTAAGCGATTGCGTAACTGGCATTATCCAGGTGGAAATCGCTTAAATTACCGTTATGAGTGACTGTCGTCATTATGGTGTTTTCATGACACAAACCTTAAACGCGGCGGCCATTAAAGCCAATTGAAGAAGCCGAGTTATCTGTGTGTCCTCGGCGCAACTATGAATGGAAACCGGTCGTTGCGATGATTTTGACCGGCAACTTTCTCGGGGATTTGGCGCGGCTGTTTGCGAGCAGCCGAGTCAGTTTGGGAGCGGCCGGGTTCGCTTGCAAAGCATATACGCGACGCAGCGGCAGCCCCCGACCCAGCCAATAAGGCGTCGGCGAAGAATAACTGCGCCACTTGTAGTCCCCTCCCCCGCTTGCGGGGGAGGGCTAGGGAGGGGGAGGGCTAAGGAGGGCACCGCCTTACGGCGCGGGCTCGCGGCGCGAGCCCCCTCCCTGACCATCCCCCGCAAGCGGAGGAGGGGAAATTCGCCGCGCCTGCACGCAATAATTGAAGCGATTATTTCGCGGAAAAGCCTAAGCATGTCGACAGGCCCGCGTTGCGGACAAGGCAGAAGCGCCCAAGGCGCTTCTCAGCCGCGTGCCCGGAATGCAAATACGGTGAGGGCGATCCCCTGCACGAGAAAAAGCACGCCGAATGTCAGGGGCGCCGCCAGCGCCGCTGCGATGGGCGAGCCGCGCAGGAACAATCCGGCCAGCAGGTGGGTCGCCCCCAGAATAAACGAGCCGACCCCGCCGCCCGCGAAGCCCCCGGCGATCTCGGTCGCTCCCATGATCAGTCCCAGCGCCGCGAGGATGATCACGATTGCCGTCGGCACCGTTAGCGCGGCCAGCAGCGGGTGCCCGACAACAAAGATCCCGGCCTGAATGCCGACGATGCCGCTCAGCAGCGGCCATATCCAGGGTACGGATCGATCCACGAATACGCGCACCAGCGCCAATATTCCGACGATCAGCCAGTAGAAGCCCAGGAAGGAGACCAGCGTGACTGTCGTCAGGCCGGGAGCTGTGAGGAGCATCAAGCCGAGAACGATCCCCGCCATGCCCTGAAGCCACAGGAGCCACCAGACCTTCGTTTGCTGAGGCAAAGCGCCCGCCATCGGGAGGTCGTCGGCAGGGCCCTCGGCCGCACCCGGCGGGACCGGTCTCGGCACCAGCGGAACGGACTCTGGCGAAGCCAGGAGGCTTTGCGGCGGCGGCTCGGCCGGGTCCGTCGTCAGCGCGCCGGCGGCGTCCGCGCGCAGGATCGCCGCGGGCCCGGGCGCGTCCTTAACGTGCAGGGGAAAGTCGCTGACCTTTGCGGTAAATCTGTAGCCGCGCCCCGGGACGGTTTGAATGTAGCTTGCGCCATCTCGTCCGTCGCCGAGGGCGCGACGAAGCGCCGAGATTTGCACCGTGAGATTGCTTTCCTCGACCGCCATGTTCGGCCACACGGCGTCCATGATCTCGCTTTTGGAAACGAGTTCGCCCGGCCGATGAAGGAAAAGGTGCAGGAGATCGGCGGCACGTGATCCGAGCGAGATCGGTGTCGCCAAACCGTGGTCTCCGATCCGCCACAGCTCGCGCGTCCAGAAGTTGAATCGAAAATCGCCGAAAGCCACGCATCGCGACGCTGAGAGCACTCCGCTCTGCTCCCCTCCTGCCAAGGCGCCCCCCTTACCGTCGCGACACCAGATAGCACCCCCTTTTTGAAATTCTCGCCCACGCAATCATACGTAGTTTTGGAACTTTTATCAAGATTTCCGGCAATTTCGGAGAATTTCGGAAGCCGCTCGTCGCGGCCTCCGCGGCCCGCTCGCACACTGGTCTCGGCACGACGTGCCCGGGGTCGGGGCTCCAGCGAGGAGTCGCGAATGACTAGATTTTTCGTGGTTCGGCGACATCGTGCGGCCGCCAAATCAGGGCTGGATCGCGCACCACTTTTGGTTGCATGCGGCGGTAGTCGCGATGGGTTTGCTGACGCAAGTCAGCGGGGGCGCCAAACCGAGAGGGTCCTCTCCAATCTTAGACATTTGCTGTCCGGCGCCGCCGCAACGGCTGCTGCGGCTGCAGGCTTGCTGTACATCCTTGCGCCTGCCGCTCTCGCGCAGACAGATCCCGGAGTGCGAGGCGGCTTACAGAATACCGCAGGCTATCTCGAGTATCGGGGCATTCCGATTCCGCATCCGCCCGTTATCAGCCCGAACCCGACCACCGGGGCTACCATTACGGCCAACGAGCTCGCGTTATTCAATGAAGGGGTCAATCGCGCCGGACAACTGGAATCGACCTGCAACAGCTGCTCGGATGTGACGCCGGGTTCGCCGGTGACCGGGCTGGGTGAGCTTGATCCGATCTTCCCGCAATTCCATACCAATTCAAATGGGCTAGGTGCACGTCACAATGCCGACCAGTGCTTCGGATGCCATTTCCAGCCGACGCTCGGCGGCTCGGGCGGGTTTCTCGTCCCCAATCCTGGCCAGGGGACGCCGATGCTTCCCGAGAATCCGCTATTCCGGCTGGTGCCTCTTCGCTTCGGCAAGAAAAACGTGGTGCCTTCGTTCGAACAGCAGTACGGGCCGATCCGGGAGGTGCGCTTTAAATTCAATCCGGACGGCACGCGCGACGGCAGCGTGCATCAGCTTTGGGTTGTGACGGGCATTACCACCGACCCGACCATCCCGAATTGCTCGATCGTCCAGCCCGATTTCGCTCGCCAGTTGGCTGCAGGCAACCTGTCGTTCCGGATTCCGCTCCAGTTGTTCGGGCTGGGCCTGATCGATTCCATTCAGGACCGGGAAATCCTGGCCCATTTCGCTGCGACCGCAAGCCAGCGGGCGGCGCTGGGCATCGGCGGCCATCCGAACCGCAGCGCCAATGACAATACGATCACCCGCTTCGGCTGGAAGGCGCAGAACAAATCAATCACGGTGTTTGGGGCGGAGGCCTACAACGTCGAAATGGGAATTACCAATGAGCTGTTTCCGACAGCAACCGAGGAGGATCCGAACTGCAACGGGCCGGACAAGCCGCATCCCAATGATGTGACTCGCACCGACACCGACGATTCCGAGAATGAAAGCTTCAACAATCCGCTGCACATTCTTGCGGACTGGATGCAGTTCTCGCTGCTGATGCGGTTCATGGATGCCCCGCAGCCTGCTCCGAACCCGAGCGCGAGCGCCCAGCGCGGTCAAGTTGTCTTCAACGCGATCGGCTGCGCCCTCTGCCATACGCCTCAGATGCAGACCGCGCCGGCGATGAACAGCGCAGTGCTGGAAAACCGGCCGGTGAATCTGTTCTCCGACTTGCTGCTGCATCACATGGGCGCGGGGCTTGCGGACAACATCATCCAGGGCCAGGCCGGGCCGGACGAATTCCGCACCACGCCGCTGTGGGGCGTCGGCCAGCGGATGTTTTTCCTTCACGACGGCCGGACCAGCGACCTCCTGCAGGCGATCCAGCAGCATTTCTCGCCCGCAAGCTCCGCGACCTCCACGTCGACCGCATCGCCGGCGTATCCGCCGTCCGAGGCGAATGCCGTGATACAGAATTTCCGCAAATTGCCGGTCACCGACCAGCAGGCCATCCTCGACTTCCTGCGGTCGCTCTGAAGGAGCAGCCGATCCGGCGGCCTCGTCAAACGCTTCGGCTGTTCTGAAGGGATTGATTTAAGGTCCGCCTGCACTGCCCAGAGGGGGGCGACCTTGTGGTCGCCTCCCCTTTGCGGGTCCGATCTTACGTTTACCGAGAACGGCGCTGCAGGTCGCCCCCAAGAGTGGCCTAGGAGGAAACTGACCCGGCAGGACCGCGCCACGGGTAGCAGAAGTGCGCTGCAGGTCGGGCCAGGCCCGGTGGAAATCTTGAGTGGGTGCAGAAGCCTTAAGGGCGCGCGGCCTTGGCGAGGGCCTTGATCGCTTGGATGCAGTCTTGCGGGCGGCGGCAGCCGG
>JAJPKK010000039.1 GCA_021323775.1 Hyphomicrobiales bacterium | reverse complement strand
TTGACCGGCTGCCGCCGCCCGCGACAAAGAGCATCCAAGCGATCAAGGCCGCGAGTGATCGCGGGTTGGCCGCTTTTCACGTCCTGCCCCACTCGAAATTCAAAAGCTTAAATCATGCCGGGGCTTGTCCTGGCTTGTCCCGGCCAGCCATCCTGCCCGCCGCCCCTCTCGAACGCCACGCAAGCGGGCGAGGGTAGAGAGCAGGGGCGGATGTGGGCGCCCGCGACAAATCCCCGGATCAAGTCTGCGAGCGGCTGCCGCGGCGAGCGACTGTCGATCTGGATGGGATGTGGTCGCTAAGGTTTCAACGCGGCGGGGCCAGCTGCGGTGGCAGGGGCGCGGGCCTGCGGGGCGGGGCAGCGGCCGGCTGCGGCGGCGGCGCCGAGACCTTCCCGAGAATATCCTGTTCGGCCGCTTGCAGTTTCATGGTGAAGTCGCGGGTCATCTGCTCTTGCCCGGCGGCGATCTGGGCCGCGAGCTGGTCGACTCTTTGCCGAACCGCCGCGAGACCGAGCGACATCGTTTTGAGCTCCTGCGGATCGAGAGCGGCGGTGGCCGCCTCAGCCGTCGCGCCGGCGGTCTGCGCAATGGCAGCCTGCGGCGCCAGCCAGCTAAGCTGCGGGGACGAGTTGGCGATGATTTCTCTCGCTGCATCGCCATAGGACTGCCACGCCAGAGTGGCCGCAATGCCCATGCAGAACGCGATCAACAAGCGCCCGGGCCGCCTGCGCGGCGCGGGCAGCGGCACGGGTGGCTCGCCGGCGAGCAGCTCTGCGGGGAACTCGGATCGCGTGGGACTCATCGGCGCCCTCCTCCGGTTGGATTGACGCAGGAGGCCATCATCGTGTGACGAGAGGATGGCGCGGGGAGAGCGCTCGCGAGGCATAAGCTGGTGAACGCAGTGCGCGAACGGCCGCGCCTGGCTCGCCGATCAGGCGCATGGCGGCAGGCCCGCGATCCCGCGCCGAGACCTGCGCGCCGAGACCTGAAAGTCACTCCGTCACCATCACCGGCTCGCGGCCGATCAGCCGCGCGAGCTGTTTCAGGCGTGCAAACAGACGCTCGCCGGCGAGGTTGCGGTGCTTGCCCATGAGCTTGAGCTTCAGCTTGCCGCGCTCCACGACAAGGGGCGTATTGGGCAGCACTCCTGGCATTGCGCCCGACACCAGATAGGCGACGCGCATGGTGGCGCCGAGGACGCGGGCGTGGTCGATCATGCGCGAGTTGGCAAGTTCGCGCACATGCGGCGACAGTTCATCGTCGGCAAAAGCGGCGAGGCCAACGTGGCGGAAAAACACGGTGAGCGCGAGGAATGCGCGGCCCGGATGATCGACGCCGACGAAGGCCGCGTGCGAGATGATGTTGAGCGATTGCTCGCCGCGATAATCCGGATGCGCCCGCCAGCCGATGTCGGCGAGGAGGCAGGCGGCGTGCCGCAGGCGTTTTTCGTCGCGGGTCTCCTCGAGCCCGGAGGACGCCATGAATTTGTCGGTCCAGTCGGCGAGCTCCTCGCCGTGGCGAGGCGAGCGGGAACGCAGCACGTTGAGTTCCTGCGCCGCCGCTATCAGCGGGTCGCGCTTCTTCTCGGCGTTGCCGAGCTTGTCGAACAAGAGCCCCTCGCGCACGCCGAGCGCCGATACGACGATGCGCCGCGGGCGGGCAATGCGCACCACATGCTCCAACACCAGCGCCGCATAGGCGAGCAGCGGCCGGCGCGCCGCCGGTACGGTTTCGATCCTGGAAAGCGTTTCCGGGTCGACCCGACGCAGCAGGCGCGAGAACTCCACTGCTTCGGACGCCGGAATCACATAGCCGTGCATCACGTGAAGCGGATAGCCGGTCTGCGCCATATGCAGCCGCGTCAGCGAGCGCCAGGTGCCTCCGACTGCGTAGAAATCGCGGCCGCGGCCGCCTTTCAAAACCGCAGCATGCCCGAGTTTGTCGCGGACGATCTTTTCCGCCTTGGCAAGCGACTTGGCCGAAAGGTCGGCCAGCGCGAGGCCGCCGAGCGGAAGCGTAACCCCGGATTTCGTGCGGTGACCGCGCACATCGGTAAGCTCCAGCGAGCCGCCGCCGAGATCGCCGACAATGCCGTCCGGCTTGTGGAAGCCTGAGATGATTCCAAGCGCTGACAATTCCGCTTCACGCCGGCCGGAAAGCACGTCAACCGGCGCGCCGCACGCCTTTGCGGCGCGCACGATGAAGGCTTTGCCGTTGCTGGCATCGCGGCACGCCGCGGTGGCGATGGCCCACACTTTGCCGACGCCCATCGCGTCGCATAAGGCGCGAAACCGGGTCAGCGCCGCCAGCGCCTTATCGACCGCGTCTGCCGCAAGCAGGCCCGTCGTCAGCACCTCGCGACCAAGCCCGGCCAGGACTTTCTCGTTGAAAATCGGGGTCAGGCTGCGGGTGAGCCCCTCATAGACGACGAGGCGAACCGAGTTGGACCCGATGTCGATGACGGCGACCGGAGGTCCATGATCGATGCGGCCCTGCGCCGCAATTCTCGCCCCCAGCTTCCCGGCCGCCTCCGGCCCTGACTCTGCCCCGCCTGCAGGGAAGGGAAGGGTGGGGGAGGGGGCTGCGACCTTCGCCGTTGTCTCGTCCGCAGTCGCCTTGAGCTTCATTCAACGGTACGCCGTTGCGTGAGCCTGCGGGGCGATGATTTTTTAAGCGATTCGCCGCGGCCGGACAAGCTTGGGTTGGTCATGAAATACTTGTGCGCGTTGAACGGCTCCTCGCCTTCTGCCGGTTTGATGCGCAAAGACGAGCCGTCGGGCAGGAGCATCCAGCTTTGCTCGTTATCCTTGAAATTGGCGATCATGATTTGATCAAGCACTTGTTGATGCACCGTCGAGTTGATGATCGGGCACAGCGCCTCGACGCGGCGATCAAGGTTGCGGGGCATTAAATCCGCCGAGGAGATATAGACGGCGGCCTTGGGATGCGGCAACCCGTAGCCGCCGCCGAAACAGTAAATGCGCCCATGTTCGAGAAAGCGGCCGACAATCGATTTGACGCGAATATTTTCCGAAAGCCCCGGCACCCCCGGCCGCAGGCAACAGATGCCGCGCACGATAAGGTCGACGGGCACGCCCGCAGCAGACGCCTCATAGAGGGCGCCGATCATGATGGGATCGACGAGCGCGTTCATCTTCATCCAGATCGCGGCCGGACGCCCCGCCTTCGCATGCGTGATCTCAGCCGCGATATGCTCGAGGATGCGCTTTCTGAGATTGACGGGAGAAACCGCCATGCGCTCCAGGTCCACCGGCTCGGCGTAACCGGTAATGAAATTGAAGATGCGCGCCACATCGCGAGCAATCGCGGGCTCGGCCGTGAAGAATGACAGGTCGGTGTAGATGCGCGCCGTGAGCGGATGATAGTTGCCGGTGCCGACATGCACATATGAGGTCAGCGATCCGCGCTCGCGTCGCACCACCAGCGAAAGCTTGGCGTGGGTTTTCAGCTCGATGAATCCGTAGACCACCTGGGCGCCGGCGCGTTCGAGATCGCGCGCCCAGCGGATATTGGCCTCTTCGTCAAATCGCGCTTTGAGTTCGACCAGCGCGGTGACCGATTTGCCCGCTTCGGCGGCCTCGGCGAGCGCCTTCACGATCGGGCTCTCCTTGGAGGTGCGGTAGAGCGTCTGCTTGATCGCCACCACGTCCGGGTCGCGCGCCGCCTGCTGGAGGAACTGCACCACCACGTCGAACGACTCATAGGGATGATGGACGATCAGGTCCTTCTTGCGGATGGCCGCAAAGCAATCCCCCGCCTGCTCGCGAATGCGCTCCGGAAACCGCGGGTTATAAGGGACGAATTCGAGATCCGGCCGGTCGAGGCCGGTGAGCTGCGACAGCTCCGACAGTCCCAGCGTGCCTTCGACCAGGAACACCTCGTCGTCGGCGGCGGAAAGCGCCCGCTGCACGAAGCGCCGCAGCTCCGCTGGCATCGCGGCTTCCATTTCCAGCCGGATCACTGATCCGCGCCGGCGGCGTTTGAGGACGGTCTCGAACAGCCGCACCAGATCTTCGGCCTCTTCCTCGATTTCGATTTCGGAATCGCGGATGATCCGGAAGGCGCCATGCCCTTTCACGATGTAGCCCGGAAACAGCCGCGAGATGAAGAGCGACGTCACCTGTTCCAACGTGATCAGCCGCAACGCGCCGCTTTCGGCCCGCAGCGGAAGCCTGATGAAGCGTTCGATCTTCGGCGGCACGCGGATCAGCGCGTTCATGTGCCTGCCGTCGCTCGCGCGGTCGAGCTGCAGCGCCAGCGAGAAACCAAGGTTGGGAATGAACGGAAACGGATGGGCGGGATCGATGGCGAGAGGCGTCAGGAGGGGAAAGATGTTTTGGAGAAAATGATCGGCAAGCCATGCGCGATCCGCCTTCTTGAGCGAATCGGTCTCAACCAGCACGATGTTTTCGGCGGCAAGTTCGCGGCGCAATTCGCTCCAGCGGTTCTGCTGATCGACCGCGAGGACCGAAACGGCTTCCGCGATCGAAACAAGCTGCTCGGCCGGAGTGAGACCGTCCGGGCTGCGGGTGACGATGCCGGCGCGCACCTGGCCTTTGAGGCCAGCAACCCGGACCATGAAGAACTCGTCGAGGTTGCTGGCGGAAATCGACAGAAACCGCACGCGCTCCAGCAACGGGTGGTTGGGATTTGCGGCTTCTTCAAGGACCCTGCGGTTGAAATGGAGCCAGGAGAGTTCCCGGTTGATGTAGCGGCCGCGTCCATCGGCCGGCATGAACCCTTCAGTTGCGGCGTCGTCGTGCTGATCTAGTTCCGGCGCAGATTCGAACGGTAACGCAATAGCTTGGGCAGCGTCCACCATGGATGCCTCGGGGTTGCGGCGAGATCCCTCCAGACCGTCGTCCGCTTGCAGGGGAGGGTAAGGCAGGAGGCGGGCCACGGCAATCCTATGCCAAGAAACCTGCCGTTCATATAGGGTTTGCCGGGTGGGCCAATCAGGGGGCGCGACCACGCAGGACATCGGCCGCCAGTGCGCGGTTGACGGGGCGCTTGAGCCGCATCGCCTCACGGTCGAGTTCCGCCACCGCGGCCCGCGCTGCCGCAAAGCTGCGTTCAATTCGACGCAGGAGAAATTCGATCAGCCGCTCATCGACGGCGAGCTGGCGGTCGGCGAACAGTTTCACCAGAACGGCCGCGAGAAGCGCATCGTCAGGCGCATCGATCGTGACCACCGGCAGCGCGCGCAGCCGTGAGGCAAGATCGGGCAGTTTCGTCGGCCAGCCGGCAGGCGCTGTTCGCGCGGTGATGAGGACGTAGGCGGACTGTTCGCGGGCGAGATTGATGAGATGAAACAAGGCCGCTTCGTCGAGTTCGCCGCGGTCGGCGTCCTCGATCGCTACCGCGCCGGCAGAGAGCGCCTCCGGCACCGATGCTGCTTCGATTGCGCCGGCCGCGATCACCTGTGCGCCGGCGGCTTTCGCCCAGACGGCCGCCAAATGGCTCTTGCCAGAGCCCTCGGGGCCAATCAACGCAATGGCGCGCGTCGGCCAATCGGTCCAGCGGTCGATCAGGGCAAGCGCCGTCTCGTTGCTGGGTCCGCAGAGAAAATCCGCGCGGTCGAAGCTTTCCCGATGACCGAGCGCAAGATTGAGTTGGCGAGGTAAAGCCGGATTGCTCATGACGGCGCCCGTGCCGCCCTGTCACACCCGAGAATTCACTTCCGAAGCACTCATGTGCAGCACCCACTCGCGCACGTAGAATCCTATCGAAGCGAGCGTCAAAGCCGCGACGATGAACATGATGACGTATTCCGCCGATTCAAAGGCCAGGCCGAATGCCAGCGAACCCAACACCAGACATGCGAAAATAATCTGCGCGACAGTATTGAGCTTGGATACCAACACCGGCTTCACCTGCATCGGCTTGCCGAGAAACCATGCCAGCATGACGCCGCCGACAATCAAAATGTCCCGCGACACCACCAGAATGACAATCCAGCGCGGCACCGCCTCGGTGATTCCAAGCGCCACGTAAATGGAGACAATCAGCGCCTTATCCGCGAGCGGATCGAGATGGGCGCCGAGATCGCTCGTCATCCCCAAACGCTTGGCGAGAAAGCCGTCGACCGCGTCGCTGACGCCGGCAATAAGAAAGACCAGAAACGCGATCTGCATTTGGCCTGACCCGATCGCCCAGACGACGACTGGCACGAGCAAAATGCGGCCGATGGTGATCAGGTTGGGAAGGTTCAAGACGGCGACCCCAGGGATACCGCCGCCACAACATAGACAGCCGGACAGGATTGCCAAGGGGAGTTGTCGCAATAGCGAAGGTCGCGCGGCGATTCAGATTATCATTTTCTTTGTGAGGAGGACTGGTCCTGGCGTACGGCTGCCGACTTTGAGAACGATAGCCGATTTTGAGAACGATATAGGGGCGACCTTTGTGGCCCCCGCTCCGCCGGCAGCCGGCGGGGGCTAAGCCGGAGCGACCACGAGGGTCGCCCCAGGGTCGCCCCTAAAATCGCCCCCTCACGGATTGAGAAGCGGAATGCTGTTGGGATCGGGGCCCTTCGGGATCGACTGCAGATAGGCGTAGATGTCCGCCAAATCCTCGTCCGACAGGATTTCCTTGCGGAACGGCGGCATCTGGCGGCTGGTCGTCCGCACAAAGTTAGAGAGGGTATCGAACGGTATCGGGTTGGGAGCAAGCCTGGGACCGGTGACGCCGCCCTGGCCCTCATAGCCGTGACATTGCCAGCAGCCATGCTGGACAAATGCCGCCTTGCCCTTTTCGGCCGAAGCCGCCAGCGCGCTCGCCTGAGCGAGAGCAAGGCCGGCGGCAAGCGCCGCCAGCCCAATGACACTGCGAGACTTCATGTTGGTCCTCAACGGAATGGTCCTCACCGCGGTTGCGTCCAGACGTCGACCAATGCAGGCTGACCGGACTTGACGACTTCGACGGCGCGCTTGAGGGTCGGCCCCAGCTCGGCCGGGTCCTTGATCGGGCCGGCGCTCCAGTAGCCCATCGATTTCGCCAGCGTTGCGTAGTCGATGTCCGGGTTCTGGATGCTGGTGCCGATCGGGCCGAGATCCCTGCCGAGCGACGCGACGCGGTTGCGCCGGTTGGCGAGCCGCTGCACGTGCATGACCTCCTGGTGGTAGCCGCGGTTGTTATGCATGACGCTGAGGATCGGAATCTTGTGGCGTGCTGCGGTCCACAGCGCGCCGGGCGTGTACATGAGGTCGCCGTCCGCCTGGATGCTGACCGAGAAGCGTCCGCCGATATCGCGGTTGCCGAGCGCCGCGCCGATTGCGGCTGGGGCGCTGTAGCCCTGTCCGGCGCCGCCGGAACCGCCCAGCCAGTTGTGGTGCTTGTCCATGCGCCACAGCCGGTTCGGCCAGCCGCTGACGTTGCCGGAGCTCACCAGCGAATAGTCAAGGTCCTTGATCTGCGCGTAGATTTCCATCGACAGGCGCGCGGTCGAGATCGGGCTTGCGTCCCACGCCGCCGCGGCCGCCGCCTTGGTGCGCTCGTGAGAGTCGGCTTTGGCCTTCCGCAAAGCTTCGCCGCGCTTCTCCAGCGCTGCCCTGCGGTCGTTCGGGATCGCCGCCTTCACGGCCTCGATCAGCGCCGGGAGAGTTGCTTCGGCGTCGCCCGCCATATCGACATCGAGGCTCTGGAAGCGCTGGAAATCCTGGTAGTTCGCCTTGGTGACGAGGCCCAGCGAGGAGATGCCGATCAGCTTGGTGCCGGGCTTGATGCGGGTCTCATTGACGCCGAGGCCGTCGTGGCCGTTGTCGATGAAGGCGTTGACCGTCGCCCAGTAGTCGCCCAGCTCCAGCCCGATGATGACGTCTGCATTCGAAATAAGCGCCGCGGTGCGCTCGCTCTGACTGAGATAATGGCTGTTGGGCATGTTCATGCGGGCGCGCTGGTCGATCACCGGCGCCTGCAGGGCTTCGGCAAGCTCGACCAGGAGCCGCATGCCGTTGGCCGTGCGCGCGCAGCGATCGGCGACGATGACAGGGCGCTCCGCATTGGCGAGCAGCCGCGCTGCTTCCCTGACGGCGCCGGCATCGGCCTGGGGCGGCGCGGTCGGGACATATTTCGGGATGTAGAGCGTCTCCCGCTCGTGGGCGCGCACCGGCTCCTGCTGCAGGCCGAGGTCGAGGGAGATCATCACCGGCTCATGCGGAGGCGTCATCGCGATCTTGTAGGCGCGCACGAACGACTGCGCGAAGTGCTGCAGCGATACCGGCTGGTCGTCCCATTTGGTATAGTCGCGCACGATTGCGTTGATGTCCTGGGCCGAGTGATAGGTCGGCACGCCCGGCGCCCGGTAGGCGGCGTCGAGGTCGTTGCCGCCGATGCAGATGACCGGCACGCGATCGCACCAGGCGTTGTAGATCGCCATCGTGGCATGCTGCAGACCGACGGTGCCGTGGCACAGCATCATCAGCGGCTTGCCGGTGGCCTTGAAATAGCCGTGGCCCATGGCGACCGAGGTCTCTTCATGGGTGCAGGTGATGAATTCCGGCTTCCTGTTGCCGCCGTAATCGATCAGCGATTCATGGAGAGCGCGGAAGCTCGACGCCGGGTTCGAGCAGACATAATCGATGTCGAGCGTCTTGATTACGTCGACCATGAAATCGGACCCATCCGGACCGGTGGCCTTCGCCAGCTCCTTGGGCGTTCCGGTCTCGGCCGCAGCCATGCGGGCGCTGGGGCGCAATGCCGAGGGCGCTCGCGCCGGGCTTGCAGCGGCGTCAGCGACCGGCGCGGTGGCGGCGCGGGCTGCGTCCCGGGGCGACACCGCGGTTGCGGCGCCCGCCACGGCAGCGGTGCTCAGGAATTTGCGCCGGCTGACATCCGGCCCCTTTGCGGTCAAACGTTGCGGAGTCTTGTCCCTGCGAGCCATGAGTTCCTCCTTATGCAGGCCCTTGATGCCGAGGCCCACGCGATCAATCCGTGCGCCGTTATGAGTTTTTGTGAAAAGCGCCGAAGCTCAGGTTACCATGACGGACGGCCGTGTCACCTTAAGAATTCCGCTCGTCAATTGAGGGCTGACGCGTCCATTCCTTCCACTCAATGCGTCCACGGAACGCGGCGCGTGTAGGCGAAGTTGTCCGCGTAAGCCATAATGCGCCGTCTCGGCGGATTGGGCTCGAACACCCGATAGGGGATGCCGTGTTGCTCGCAATAGGCGACGGCTTCTTCCTTAGAGTCAAACCGCAGCCGCACCTGTTGCCGCGTGTCGGACGAGCTCGTCCAGCCCATAAGCGGCTCGATCGCCTTTGGCGAGGCTTGCTCGAAGTCGAGGACCCATGATTTGGTCCTGGCGGTACCGGATTGCATCGCGGTCTTGGCGGGAAGGTAGATGCGTGCAGTGGCCATGAAGGGCGGCGTCCCGTAAGCAGATGTCCTGATGTGGTCAGCTTGGCATATAGGAACCCGCCCCGCGGTCAAGGCGGCGCCGCGCTGCATGTCGCTGGATGTAGCCCAGGTTGAGCGCAAGCGAAACCCGGGAGCGGCGTCGCCAGATTGAGACAGGCCCGGATTTCGCTGGCGCGCAAACCGGGCCTGCCACGCCTGCCGCCCTCTTTCCGGAAGGACGGCGCCAAACGGTGGCCGCTCAGATGCGTTGCGGGGTAGGATCGGGCGCGCACGGAGCCAAACCGATGACAAGGAACGAAATCAAGCTCGCTCTCAGGCAGATGGATGATCGCGGCGCCTATAGCTTGCGCCTGTTTCTTGACAACCAGACAACGGTTCTTGCGCACCAGTGGTATTTAGAGGATGCCGAGCAAGCGCAAGCGGGGGATGGCGAGGCGGCCGCGGATGGCGAGAAGGCCGCGGAGGATGAGAAGGAAGGCCTGCTGCGCGTTGTGGCCCGCGGGCGGCAAGCCTTGATTTCCATCAGCCGCATTGTCCTGATCGAGATGGTGCCGCCGCCGCTGTGAGGGGCCCAGTCGCTGGCCGCCCGCCTCCTGCCTCGGACCGCGGGCGTCTCGCCCGCTCTTTCCTTGTGAGGTCAAGGGGGCGGGCAGGACGTCCGGGATTCCATGCAGTTCACGGCGGCTTTCGAGCCGCCCGCCGGCGCGCTATGAAAGACTCAGCGAGGACGACTGCCGAGGCGACAGCGAGCGCCGCAACCGCGAGGACAATAATGGTGACCGCGGTCGGGCCCGACGCGCCGAACATGACGAGAGCCCAAAACGTGATAATGGCCACCGCGATGATGAGTCCTTGCCGCCCATGAGCGATCAGGATGAGGATGGTCGCCACGGCGCCGAAGGCCGCGGCGGACATCAGGGCGGCGTCGGTCATCGTGGCGTCGCTGAACCACCGACCCAGCCAGTCGATAAACACGAACGCCACCACGGCCGCGGCAAGGTGGATCAAGAACAAGCCGAGTAAGATCATGATGATCAGCCCTTGCCTCACCAGCCCGGAGTTCCTCGGCTGCTGCCTCCTGGAGTTCCGACGCAGGTCGACAACGTGCATGACACCGGGAGCTTGCGACGCATCCCTTACGGCAAGTAAACGATTTGAGGGGCCGGCTTGCGAAGCGCAAGATTTAAGTTTTGACGCCAAGCCGCGGCCGTGACTCAACATTCCCGGAATTGAAGAAACCCGAGAGTCTTGGAAGTCCTGAAAGCGTGTGCAGCCTCCACCGAAATTGTTCTCTCAGCACGTAAGACCAGAAGTATCGTGTTCCGCGGCGCCTTGCGGCGCCGCCGTTCCGTCCCCGATGCGACATTGGAGGCGAGGGGCTTCCAAGATTTCGCCAAGATCGCTAAAGAGTTTGCCGGCCGTGCCGTGGGGCCGCTGATTTCGGGCGGTGCGCGAACACGACAATCAGGTCCGACAATTCGGTCTTCGACATCCAGGTTTTCCAAAATTCAGGTCCTGCCGAGATCGCTCACAGGACCGTCGGGAGTTGGCGCGATGAGAATGAACGCAATCGCGATGGTGGTCGTATTTCCGGCCCTCGTCATGATGAGTAACGTGGCGGCTGCCGCAGCCGAGACAAAGCCCGACGTGAAGGGGCTTTACCTTCTGACCGATTATCCGACGGTATCGGTGCGGCCTGGCACGACATCGACAATTTCGCTGCGCCTGCAAAACTACGGGCTGCCGCCAGAGAACTTCGCTCTTTCGGTTGATGGCGCGCCGGCCGGCTGGACCGCCACGCTCCTCGGCGGAGGACAGCCGGTCGGCGCCGCCATGCCGGCCACCGACCAGAGCGTGAGCCTGCAGCTGCGCCTCGACGTGCCGGCCGATGCGGATGCGGCGTCAAAGACGCTGACAGTGAAGGCGGAAGGGCAGGGCAACAGCGTCAGTCTGCCGATCACCGTCAATCTTGCCAAGGAATTGCCGGCAAAGCTGACGCTGACGCCGCAACTGCCGGCGCTGCGCGGCACGCCCAAATCAAGCTTTGATTACACCGTGAGCATCAAGAATGACTCGGGGCGCAATCTCACGGTCAGCCTCGCTGCAACGGCCCCGCGCAATTTCGAAACGTCGTTTACGGAGTCCTACGGAACGCAGGAGCTCACGTCGGTGCCGATTGATGCCGGCCTGTCGAAGGACGTGAAGCTCAAAGTGCGGCCGCCGTCCTCGGTCGATGCTGGCACCTTTCCCATCGAAATGACCGCCACATCTGGCGACACCACCGCCAAGACGGAACTTTCGCTTGAAGTGGTTGGCCAGCCGCGGCTCACGATCAGCGGCAGGGACGGACGGGTATCAGTGCTCAACGCCGTGGCCGGCGAGCAGACGACAGTGCCGCTCGTGATCGCGAATGACGGGACCGCGGCGGCCGACAATATCGAATTGTCCGGCTCCGGCCAGAGCGGCTGGAAGATCGAATTCGACAAGAAGACGATCGACCGGATTGCGCCCGGCCAGACAACCGAAGTCAACGCCCTCATCACCCCCACCGACAAAGCGCTTGCCGGCGACTACATGACGACGGTGCGGGCGTCGTCGCGCGGCGAAACCGCCTCAACGGATTTCCGTGTCACGGTCGGCACCTCGACCGTCTGGGGAATGGTCGGCTTCGGCATCATCGCCGTTGCGCTGCTGGTGATGTTCGGCGCCGTTGCAAGGTTCGGCCGAAGATGAGCGAGCCGGTCATCACGGCGCGAGGTCTGACCAAGCGCTATGGCGAGGCCGTCGTAGTCGACGCCCTCGACTTCGATATCCTCAAGGGCGAGACGTTCGGCCTCCTGGGGCCGAACGGCGCCGGCAAGACGACGACCATCCTGATGATGCTGGGCCTGACCGAGGTATCGGCGGGCACCGTCGTCGTCGCCGGCCGCGATCCGGTGCGTCAGCCGCTGGAGGTTAAGCGCCGGGTCGGCTATCTGCCTGACCTGGTGGGCTTTTACGACCATATGACGGCGGCTGAAAACCTCACCTACACGGCCCGGCTGATGGGACTTGGCCGCGATGTCCGCGAAGCGCGCATTGCTGACGCGCTCGCGCGCGTGCGGCTCACCGATGTTGCGCACAAGCGCGTGGCGACCTTCTCGCGCGGCATGCGCCAGCGGCTTGGGCTTGCCGAGCTCATCGTGAAGCGCGCCGAGATCGCCATTCTGGACGAGCCGACATCGGGGCTCGACCCGCAATCCACGCACGAGTTCCTCGACATGATCGGCGAACTTAAACGCGAGGGAGTGACCATACTGATCACCTCCCACCTGCTCGACCAGGTGCAGCGGCTGTGCGACCGCGTGGCGCTGTTCCGCGGCGGTAAAATCCTGGTGATGGGGACGGTGCCGGAACTCGCGCGTCGGGTTCTGGGCGCCGGCTTTGTGGTCGACGTCGAGGCGGCCGCCGTGCCTGGCAAGGAGCTGGCGGCGCGTCTTGGCGCCATCCCGGGCGTTCTCAACGTGCAACAGACGTCGGAGGCGACCTACCGTCTCACCGCCGATCACGACGTGCGCGCCGAGGCGGCGCGGGCCGTCGTCGCGGCGGACGGCGCGCTGACGCGCCTGTCGGTAGACAATCCGAGCCTCGATGCGATCTACACGCGGTTCTTCGAGAGGCGGACCGGAACAGAAGGAGAGATTCGCGATGCGGCGTGAAGGCTCGCCGTGGCAGGGCCTCGGCACGGTGCTCCTTAAGGAACTTGCCGACCACTTCGACAGCCCCCGCATGCTGCTGCTGGCGCTGCTCATGGTGCTCGCGGCCGCAGTGCCGTTTTACAGCGCGGTCGATCAACTGCGAACGACCACATCTGAAGACCCGTTCCTGCTGCTGAAATTGTTCAATCCGGGCGGTCAGACGTTGTCGGTTGTCGCCATATTGGGGTTCGTGATTCCCGTAATGGCGATCGGCCTCGGGTTCGACGCCGTCAACGGCGAGCATAACCGGCGGACCCTGTCGCGCATCCTCGCCCAGCCGATCTACCGGGACGCGCTGCTGGCCGGGAAGTTCCTCGCGGGGATCATCATCCTCGCGGTCAATCTGATGTGCCTGTGGCTCCTCGTCGCCGGCTTCGGGGTGTTTTTCCTTGGCGTGCCGCCGAGCGGCGATGAGTTCGCTCGCGCGCTGGTGTTCTATTTCATCGCGGTTGCATATGCGGGCGCGTGGCTCGGCATGGCGATGCTGTTTTCCGTGCTGTTCCGCTCGCCGGCGACCGCGGCGCTTCTCGCGCTTGGCGTGTGGCTGTTCATGACCCTGCTGTGGCCGATGATCTCGCCGTTCATAGCGGCATTGGTCTCCCCGCCGGATGTCCGCTACACGCTCCTTGGCATCTTGGACCCGCAGACGGCGGCGTGGCAGCAGGGGCTGTCGCGCATCTCGCCTTATCTCCTGTTCGAGGAGGCGACGCGGACGATCCTGACGCCGACGACGCCCTCGTTGGGCCCTGTGCTCGATCAGATTCGCGCGTTGCGCGGGGAGGTGGTCGGCGCGGCATTGCCGCTGCGCGAGAGCCTTGCGATTGCCTGGCCCGGCGCGGTCAGCCTCATTGCTGGCGCGATCGTGCTGTTCGTGGCGACCTACGTGGTGTTCCAGCGCCAGGAAGTGAGAGCTTAGGGCCAGTTCCGGTCATATTGAACAGTTCTTCGGCGCATCGCCGGGGGGCTTTTCCGGGCGATCCACCTTTCTCGCTTTGCCCCTTCCGTGGCAGCTTTCCCCGCACGCGGGGGAAGCTGCCGTATGTCCGCATTGCTTTTCGTGATTGGCCCCGACGGCTAAAATGCGGGATAATCGGCCGCCGACGGGGGTTCCGCAATGCCTGAGATTGGCAAATCCACCTGGAACGATCTTGGACTCGTAGTCATCGGTTTCATTCTCATTCAGGTCGTCAACAGCGCCATCATCCACCATCAAATTAACGTGGACCTGTTGCTGGAAGTCCCAGATTTCTACAGGCCAAAAGGCCTTCAGCGAGCGGAGATCGCAATTATCATTTTAAAGGTGCTGGCGGTATCGGCCCCTCTGACGATTATCGTCGCTGGTTTGAGCGCGATGCTCTTCTCTGGTCAGCTTAACCCCCTTGGCGCCACGATCTACGTCGTCGGCTGCGGCCTTATTTACATTGCTTTCCTAACATATATAGTTGCTGATCACGAGAACGCTCAAAGACTGAGCGATATTATAACTGCGCCGCGGAGTAATTTTCTGGAGATACCTGCGAGCATCATCGGGTATTTTTTCGACCAGTATGGCTGGGCGCTCTCAGCTGAATCAGCGCTGCTCGGCGCTTACGCCGGCTACCGCTTGGGATCGTCGTGACGCACCGAGGCGTGCGCCGGACGCTTCGAGTATGCACGGCAGTGGAAAGGCTAAATTATTCTTGATTAAAGAATATGCCAAGCGCGAGCCTCAATGGGGACAAATCCGCCAAGGGCTTACTTCTTAATCTTTATAACTCTTTTGTATTGTCTCTGCTTATCCAGCCTGTCGGCATGATTCATTCCATCCCGTATGTATCCAACGAGTTTCTTAACTTCTTTCTGATCGGGTGATTTCATGTATCCTACTGTTCCATCACTTCTCGTGATGGCCACATTCTGTCCGTCGCTTCTGTTCGGTGGGAAATCCTGCTCTCGCGAGCCTGCGGTCGCGAGCAGCGATCCAAGCAGCGCTAGCGATAGCAGGAATGGGAGCGAACGTCGTTCCATGGCGGCTTAACCTTAAACGATGCGAAAGGTTCCTCGTCCACGACGAGCGTGTCACGATGAGATGGAATTTTCTGCGCCGTCATGGGCCCCGCGTTTATCCGGGCATCCAGGTCTTCCTTGCGGCGCTTCAGCGAGAAAGACCCGCCAAAATTCCGGAGAATCGGTTCAATTCGAGCAGGAAACGCTGTAGCCCTTATATGATGACCGGACTTTGGGTGAGACCTCTCTTAAAGGAACAACCCGTCGCCGAAAAGTGAACCGGCCACGCGCTATGTTGCGTGTTAGTGCAGAAACGCCCTACTACTGCATCCGTTCATCCGCTGGATTTTGGTTTGCCTTAGACAGGATTAAGGTCGATTAATTCGCCTTTTTT
Organism: Hyphomicrobiales bacterium; assembly: GCA_021323775.1. Classification (GTDB taxonomy): domain Bacteria; phylum Pseudomonadota; class Alphaproteobacteria; order Rhizobiales; family Xanthobacteraceae; genus JAJPKK01. Next base: position 103 of record JAJPKK010000039.1, on the reverse strand, counting down.
GAATCTTGAGTGGGTGCAGAAGTGGTGCAGAAGCCTTAAGGGCGCGCGGCCTTGGAGAGGGCCTTGATCGCTTGGATGCAGTCTTGCGGGCGGCGGCAGCCGG
>JAJPKK010000205.1 GCA_021323775.1 Hyphomicrobiales bacterium | reverse complement strand
GGCCGGTCTTCCTGCATCGCCGGATCAATCGGCTGCCCGGCCAGCAGCTCAGCAAGACGGTCTCGGGAGAGATTGATGTCGACGCGATCGGGGTTGATGACCACGCGGCATCGCAGCGCCATGAGCGTCGCCTTGACCTGGTCCGGCGCCTGGGCGGCAAGTTCGTTCGCGATCTGACGGCCGCGTTCGACCGGCTGGCTTTGCCCTGCCCCATGGGATGCACTGCCGGCGGCATCGAGGATGGCCGCAGGGCCGGCAAGGAAGGTGCGAAGCCCGTTGATGACCAGGCCTTCCAGATTGCCCGCAGGGATGCGCCGGCCGGCCGAACGCTTCCTGCCTTCCCCCGTGACGAGGGAGGTCGAGACATAGTGCCGATATCGTGTTCCCTAACCGGACGCCGATGGCGGTGTGGCGCGACGGCACGAGCGGCCGCTCGGCGAGAAGGCTGTGGACATGATGCACAACGCAAGAGCGTTGCCCACGTGCCCACAGCCGGAACAACAACAGCAGCAGCCATGCGCTGCTTGATGTGGTAAGTGAGGAGATCGGAGCGGCCGAGAATCCAACTAAGAACCCGGTCGGGGTGGTCCTGCTGATGGGGTCCACTTCACATGATTTGGGACCACCAGTTGGGACCACCAGTGGCAGGACAAGCCATTGAATAGCTGATTGTTTTGGGAATATCGAGACTTAGTTGGGACCAAGCGCTCCCTACGGGAATCGAACCCGTGTTTCAGCCTTGAGAGGGCCGCGTCCTAGACCGCTAGACGAAGGGAGCAGATGCTTTCCGAATAGCCCGGATCATCGCACGGCGCAAGCCGCTCCGCATCCTCGTTAAGGCTCCGCCACAAACTGCAGGCGGCCCTCCGGGCTCAGGGTTCGGGCATCGAAGGTGCGAATCTCAAGCACCCCGCCTACATCTATCGTGACGACGATCCGGTCGCCGGCGATCGCAGCCGAAACCACTCGCGCCCCCTTAGGCAGGCGGGCGGTGGCCTCCACGAGGCCCGGCCTTCCCTCGGTCCTGAAAACGCGATAGCCGATGACCGTGACGACAACCGCGATGCCCAGCATGGTGGCGATGCCGGAGATCAGCATCAGCCAGCGGACGCGCGCCACGATCTGCGCCTGCGCCGGACTTAGCGGTTCATCGTCGTCGATGTCAGGATTGCTCATGAGCGAAGTCGAGACCCCGGTGGGCGCGCAGGCGGGCGCGCCATTGGATGCGCCAATTGTGTGCACCGCGACGATCGGCGCGGCTGAAGCGGGCCAGCGGCTTGATCGCGCACTGACCGCATTCGTGAACGACCTGTCGCGCACGCGCCTGAAGGCGCTCATCCTTGCGGGGCGCGTCGCAATCGGCGGCCGCACGATCCGCGATCCGGGCCACTGCGTCAACGCAGGTGATGAAGTGGCCGTTGTTGTGCCGCCGCCAGCGCCGCCGGCGCCGCGCCCGGAGAATATCCCTCTTACCATTATCTACGAGGATGCCGACATTGTCGTCATCGACAAGCCGCCAGGCCTCGTGGTTCATCCAGCGGCCGGCAACTGGACCGGAACCCTGGTGAATGCCCTGGTGGCCCATTGCGGCGCCAGCCTTTCGGGCATCGGCGGCGTGCGCCGACCCGGTATCGTCCATCGGCTCGATAAGGATACGACCGGGCTGATGGTGGTGGCCAAAAATGATCTCGCCCATCAGGCGCTGGCGGCGCAGTTTGCCGACCATGGGCGCGCCGGGCCCTTGCAGCGCGGCTATTTCGCCTTCGTGTGGGGCACGCCGGACCGCCCAAAGGGCGTGATCGACAAGCCGATCGATCGCCACCCACAGGCGCGCGAGCGAATGACGGTGTGTGCCGGCGGCCGCGAGGCCATCACGCTCTGGGAAGTATTGGAAAATTACCCAGCCGCTGACCACGCCGTCGACCCACGTATGCACGCGAAGGCACGGCGCGGATCATATCCCGGCGTGCATCGGCCCGGTGGGAAGCCGGTTGGCTCGGCCGCCGTGGTCGCCAGCCTGCTCGACTGTCGGCTCAGGACTGGACGCACCCATCAAATCCGTGTCCACCTCGCTTCAATTGGCCATCCGTTGCTGGGTGACGCGACCTATGGCCCGGGCTTCAGGACCAAAATAGCGCTGCTGCCTGGTCCGGCCCGGGAAGCACTCGTGGCCCTTTCAAGACAGGCGCTTCATGCTTACTTATTGGTGGTCGAACACCCCAGGAGTGGGAGAGAAATGGTGTTCCGATCCGACTTGCCATCCGATCTGGAGAGGCTTCGCCGCGCGCTGGGGAACGGTAAATCGCCGCAGAGCTGACCTGTGGGGCAGCGACGGCGGCGGTGGGGCGTAGAAATAATCCTTGATTTACAATCTGTTGACAGATTTTGCGGCATCAGGCGGGGCCGCGGGTCACATCCGCGTCACAGCGAAGTGACGGGACCGCGCTGTTTTCGCCGCGTTATCTGTGTATGGTTCGCGTGCAATCGTTCGCGCTTGCAGCATGCCCCTGCCATCCTGCGGGTGCAGGGTGGGGAACGGGGCGACAAATCCCAGGCTCCAACCGGCTTGATCGAGCGGTTTGGGGCCTCCGCCTGCCGATTTTCGGGGGCATAACATGAGGAGGGCGCTGTCATGGCCCAAGCCGCTACCTTACCGATCATCACAGCCGAGTCCGGGCTTGCCCGGTATCTCGACGAGATTCGCCGGTTCCCGATGCTGGAGCCG
>JAJPKK010000141.1 GCA_021323775.1 Hyphomicrobiales bacterium | reverse complement strand
GCCATCACCGTCTACGTCGTCTTCCCCTCCTGGCAACAGCTCATGGCCACCCTCGCCTTCGACAAACCGCTCGCCAGACCCCCATAGGTCAAAATGAGAATTGCTGCAGCGAGCGACCGTCCATTGCCTTGAGCACAACGTTACGCGTATATCGGACGGCGACCTCCGTCACGACAGGAAAGCCCCTGATCGTCTTCGAATTGCAGTTTCCTGCGACGTGTGCAATGCCTTTGTTCCAGATGCAGCACTCCTCGTAGTGCCAGCCGTGCGCTTGAAGAAGGGGGTGAACTGTCGCCCAGCCCAACTCACTGTTCCAGAACCACAGGGTCGTGTCGGGGAGGGCGTGCCGGGCCCACGACTCAACGTGGGGCAAATACCACTCGGCCAAGCCTTCCGTAGTTGGAGCCTCGCCTGGATATTTTCCAAGCCCGTAAGGGCCGTCGGAGATAATGCAAGCCGGGGCCTCCCAGGTAGAATAGCAATCCAATGCATCACCCCGGCTAACCGATGCGGAGCCTATCTGCAGGCGGTCTGATGCTTCCGCTCGAGGAGAAAAGGGCCGCGTATTATCAAGTACCAGAAGACCCATAATGGCTCCCTCGAACGCCACGGCCTATTCCGACTTTGAACATAGCATGTACGAAATTCTCGCAAAAGGAGATTTTTTGCTGGATTCTACTTTTGTTATAGGATCGCGCCCACGATCGGCCAGCCGCTGCACGGATTTGGAGGGTTTGGCCTCTTGCTCGGATGATTCACGTTTGCGGGCCAACCTGAGTGATTCGGCCGCGGCTGCCAAAACTTCGAATGTGTGAAGACTTCATGCACCGCTTTGCACTTTTCGGCCTGCGCGCCGCGAATGACGGCATTGCCGGCGCTAGCCGAAAGTGACCGGCATAGCCACATAGGCTTGGTGCGATTTTCGGGGAAGGGGCGACTTTCAAGAAAGGCGTTGCAATGTCAATCCGGCCGGTCAAGCGGATCGTGCAGTCTCAGCCAACCGTCGAGGGAGCAGGCGTGAAACTCCGCCGCGCCTTCGGCTTCGGCAACACGGGCGATTTCGACCCCTTCCTCTTGCTGGATGATTTCCGCAACGACCGTCCCGAAGACTACCGCGCGGGTTTTCCGTGGCATCCGCATCGGGGCATCGAGACCATCACCTATGTGCTGGCCGGCACTGTGGACCACGGCGACAGCCTCGGCAACCGCGGGACCCTCGGGGTCGGCGATGTCCAATGGATGACGGCTGGAAGCGGCATCCTCCACCAGGAGATGCCGCAGGGAGATGCGCACGGCCGGATGCACGGCTTTCAGCTTTGGGCCAATCTTCCGTCGCGCCTCAAGATGACGCAGCCGCGCTACCAGGACATTCCGGCGACCGAGATCCCCGAGGTCATTGACGACGACGGCACGGCGGTGCGGATCATCTGCGGGGACTTCTGGGGCAGGCGCGGCCCGGTGGACGGCATCGCGGCCGAGCCGCGCTATCTCGATATCAAGGTGCCGCCGCGCTGTCGCAAGACGCTCCCTGTCGAGACCCCGCGACACGCCTTTGCCTATGTGTTCGAAGGCTCCGGCACGTTTTCCGACGCCTCAAGCCCGTTCGGCGTCCTCACCGAGAAGGAGACCGCGACGGGCGAGACGATGGTCCGCGAGCGCACCGGGAATCGCTCCCTGGTGCTGTTTGACAGCGGCGACGAGGTGACGGTGGAGGCCGGCGACGAAGGGCTCCGGTTCCTGCTCGTCTCCGGCAAACCGATCGAGGAGCCGGTCGCCTGGTATGGACCGATCGTGATGAATACGCAGGCCGAACTGCGACAGGCGGTTGCCGAGCTGAATAACGGGACCTTCATCAAGCACAGGTGACGGGGCGGGAGCGTCCGGGCGCATCTTGGCGCCTTACGCCTCGCCCGCTTGGGCGCCTTCGAAGACCCCGCAACTTCCTTACACCCCGAAATACGCCGCGGCGATCGCCTCTCGGCTCAGCGTGCCGGCGGCGCCCGAGAGCGCGACGCGGCCTTCCTGCAGGCAATAGACGTGATCGCTCGCCGCGAGCGCCTGCATGATGTCCTGCTCGACGATGACGACGGCGGCGCCTTCGTTCACGATCGACGGCAGCCGGGCATAGAGGTCGCGCACCACGATGGGGGCAAGGCCGAGGCTGATCTCATCGCACAGGACGAGCTTCGGGTTCGACATCAGGGCGCGGCCGATGGCAACCATCTGCTGCTGGCCTCCGGACAGCGCCGGCGCAGGCAGGGCGCGCCGCTCCGCCAGAACCGGGAACAACTCATAGATGCGCGAGAGCGTCCACGGGCCCGGACGGCCAAGCTGGCCGCCAATCAGCAGATTTTCCTCGACCGACAGCGAAGGAAACAGCCGCCGCCCTTCCGGCACCAGGGCGATGCCGCGCGCGACCGTGCGATAGGCCGGTCCGCCGCCGATCGCAACGCCCGCGAAGCGGATCGCCTCAGGCCGCGCGCCCATCAGGCCGGCGATGCCTTTGAGGAGCGTGCTTTTGCCCGCCCCATTGGCGCCGATCACCGCCACGATCGCGCCGGCCTCAACCCGCAGCGACACGCCGAACAGGGCCTGGAAATCGCCGTAGAAGGCGTCGAGTCCGTCGACCTCGAGCAGCGCGTCAGGCATCGGCGGCGATCCCCAGATAGATTTCCGCGACCTGCGGGCTGCGGATCACTGCGTTTGGCTCCCCGGACGCGATGATGGCGCCTGCGTGCAGGACGGCCAGGCGATCGACCACCGCCACGAGGGCGTGGACGATGTGCTCAATCCAGATGATGGATACGCCGCTTGCGCGCACATCCTTGATGAGTGCGACAAGGCTCGCGCATTCGCGCTCCGTGAGCCCGCCCGCCACTTCATCGAGCAGCAGGACGCGCGGCTTTGTCGCGAGCGCACGCGCCAGTTCCAGCCGCTTGCGGTCGATGAGGGTCAGCGATCCGGCGAGCCGGTTTGCTTGCGCGGCGAGGCCGCAGCGGTCGAGGATGTCGATGCAGCCGGCGTAAACGTCGCGCTCGCGCTTGTCCTGCCCGAACGCCGCCGCCACGACCGTGTTTTCAAACACCGTCATGCCGCCAAACGGCTGCGGGATCTGGAATGAGCGCGCCAGTCCGAGCCGGCAGCGCCGGTCCGGCGACAGGCGCGTGATGTCAATTCCGTTCAGCAGCACGCGGCCGGCATCCGGTGCGACCGTCCCGGTCGCAATGCCGAACAGGGTGGTCTTGCCGGCGCCATTCGGCCCGATGATGCCGAGCGCCTCGCCCTCATCGAGTGCGAGGTCGATGTCCTGCGCCACGATCACGGCGCCAAAGCGCTTGCAGATTTTTTCGAGAGCGAGGATCGGCATGGGTTGGGCGGCCGCTTGCGTATCTGGATCACGCATGAAGTTTGTGGTTACTGAGTGCTTACCTCGGCGGAAAGTAACGCGGCCCTCATCCTTCGAAAAGGCCCAGGGCGCGGCCTGGCACGCCGCCATGCTTCGTCCTTCGGCAAGCTCAGGACGCGCGTGCAGGCGCGCTCCTTAAGGCTCCTTAAGGATGAGGCTGAGTTATTTCATAGCTGCGTTGATCTGTCACTTAAACCATGCACGGGGCTTCTTGTCATGAAAATCGTCGCCTTCACCACGGACGAGGGACTGCGGCTCGGAATAGTCGAGGGGGATCAGGTCATTGATCTGCAGGCGGTCGACCCGGCGGCGCCGAATGATCTCGCTGCAGCGCTCCGCCAGTACAACGGCGATCTCAAGCCGCTCGCCGCTGTCGCGTCCCGCGCGCCGGCGGCGGCCAGGCGGCCGCTTGCGGGGATCGCTTACGCGCTGCCCGTGGCGCGGCCAGGCAAGATCATCTGCCTCGGCCTCAACTATCTCGAGCACGTCAAGGAAGGCCGCTACGCCGACAACCTGCCGAAATTCCCGACGCTGTTTGCGCGCGGCCTCAATTCCGTGGCGCCGCACCAGCATCCGTTGACGCGTCCGCGGGTGTCCGAGACGTTCGACTACGAAGCCGAACTCGTCGCCGTCATCGGCAAGCGCGCCAAGCACATGACGCTCGACAACGCGCTCTCATGCATTGCCGGCTATACCTGCGCCAACGAGGGGTCGATCCGGGAATTCCAGCGCCACACGACCCAGTGGCACATGGGCAAGAACTTCGACAACAGCGGCAGCATCGGGCCGTGGGTCGTCACCGCCGACGAGCTGCCGCCGGGCGGCAAGGGCCTCAAGATCGAGAGCCGGGTCAACGGCAAGGTCATGCAGTCCGACAACACGTCCAACATGATGTTTCCGGTGGCCGAAACCATCGTCTATGCGAGCCAGGGGATGACCCTGGAGCCGGGCGACCTTCTGCTCACCGGCACGCCCTCCGGCGTCGCCCATGCGCGCCAGCCCCCCGCCTGGATGCGGCACGGCGACGTCTGCGAGATCGAGATCGAGGGAATTGGCATCCTGCGCAACCCGATTGAGGACGAGAGGGTTGAATAGGCGAGCGGCGCGCGGATTCCATCCCGCGCGGCATCGGGCGAAGCGGTTGGGTTGCCCGACGGAGCGGCTCGGTTCTGGAAAGATCGACCGGCCGCGGACGGACGGTGCTAGGTATGGCCAGTCAGGTTGGCGGGCAGGATTTCGACGAACTGTACCGTGACGAACGGGCGGTCGACGGCCTGCCCGCGCTGACGCCGTGGGACATCGGCGGGCCGCAGCCGGCGGTCCAGCAGTTGGCCGCATACGGTGCGTTGAGAGGCGAGGTCCTCGACCCCGGGACGGGTCCAGGTCATCACGCGATCTACTTCGCGTCGAAGGGCTACGCGACGACGGGCATTGACAGCTCATCGGCGGCGATCGACCGCGCCAGGCGCAACGCGCAGCGTGCCGGGGTGACGGTCGACTTCCGGGTCGCGGATGCAACAAGGCTGGACGGGTTGGTGAATCGGTTCGACACCGTCGTCGACAGCGCCTTCTACCACGTATTCCTGGACGACGAAGAGACCCAAGCGGAATACCTGCGGGCGCTGCACCGCGCCACCAAACTGCGGGCGCGGCTGTTCATGTTCGAACTCGGACGCCACAACGTCAACGGCATTCATTTCGAGGGCTTGCCGGCGGACAATTTCGAGCGCGTTCTGCCGGCGTCGGGCTGGCGCATCGATTACCTTGGAACCACGACGTATCAAGCCAATCTCAGTCCCGAGGCGATCGCGGCCATGTCGCGGCTGTGCGGCCGGCCGGATATTGCGGATCGGATGAGGCCGGTGGAGGACCAGCTTCGCGTCATCGCGCCTCTGTTGGAAAATCACCGGATTCACATGCCGTTCTGGGCGGTGGCGGCCACTCGGCGCGACTAGCGCCGCCGCTCGGTCGGCTCCGGGATTCTAAGCCACTGATCTCATTTCGATTTGCGGCCAGATGCAAGGGCGACTCATGCTAAACCCCGCCGAAGCGGGGTTTAGGGCCTGGACGGAAACCCGGGGCTGGGGGGCTGAGGAAGGTTCCCGCCACAGTCCATTTTAGATCATAGGAACTGTTGGCGGTCCATGCAAGCCGCGGTGGGTTGTCGCTGGGCTCTCCCATCTTTCGACCAGGGCCTGGGGCTGGCGATCAGGGCTGGGTGCTGGCGCTGCGGCGCGCCCACTGCGAGTAGCCGGTCGTTGGGCGCAGCCAAACCTCGCGGAGGGCGTGCCGCTTTGCGGAGAGGCAAGCCCCCACTTCGCGTCCCGGCTTGATCCGGACTGCACGGTCTGGACCCGATCCCTCAATCGCGTTACAGAGTTGCCTTGCCTCTTGAAAAGAGCGCGCCGGCTGTACATCAAATTAAATTGATGCAATCTCGGATTTCATTCCGACTGTCAGCGGGAGGAAGATTTCAATGCGGATACCGGCCTTCGTCGCCCTGACGCTCGTCGCCGTGACGGCGTTCGCGCCGCGACCTGCGGCGGCCGCGTATGACCTGCCATGGTGCGCCTTCTTCTCTGACAGCCAGGCTTATTCCTGTGCATACAGAAGCCTCCAGGAGTGCTGGGCCACAGTGCTCGGCATCGGCGGCTATTGCCGGCCAAATTACCGATACGGATCCTATCCGCCCTATCCGCCCGATGCGGGGCCGCGGCGGTCGAAGCGGCGCCATCCTGCCGATCATTGAGATCGGCCGGCCGAGGCAAGTGGAAGATCCCGGAGAATGCAGTTTCGCAGAACCTGTCTTCCGGCGGCGCTGGCGGTCCTCGCGGCGGCGTTCACGGGCGTCGCCAATGCGCAGGCGCAGCGCGAGCGCGTCGTCAATGTCTACAACTGGTCGGACTATATCGAGCCCACCGTGCTCGATGCCTTCACGAGGGAAACAGGCATCCGGGTGCGCTATGACACGTTCGACTCCAACGACACCCTGGAGACAAAGCTGCTGGCCGGCAAGTCCGGTTACGACGTAGTGGTGCCGACTGCCTATTTCCTCGAGAGGCAGATCAAGGCCGGCGTGTTCCAGAAGCTTGACAAGACCAAGCTGCCCCACCTCGGCGCCGTGTGGCCTGCTATCGCCAAGCACCTCGCGGCCCATGATCCCGGCAACCAATATGCCGTCAATTACATGTGGGGAACGGTCGGCATCGGCTACAACGTGAAGAAGGCGCGGGAAATTCTCGGCGCCGGCGGAGAGATTGACAGCTGGAGCACGGTGTTTGGTCAAGGCGAACTGGCGAAGTTCAAGGACTGCGGCGTCCACATGCTGGATTCCGCCGACGACATTCTGCCGGCGGCGCTGCATTTTCTCGGCCGCGATCCCAATTCGACCGACCCCGGGGACCTCGAAAGGGCGGCCGACCTGGTCGCCAAGGTGCGGCCAGCAGTGCGCAAGTTCCACTCGTCGGAATATCTCAATGCGCTCGCGAGCG
>JAJPKK010000182.1 GCA_021323775.1 Hyphomicrobiales bacterium | reverse complement strand
TGACGGTCTTGCGATCGACGGCGCCGTTCACAAAGGCCGCCTTGCGGTCCTGCATGTTGAGAAGCGCCGCTGGGTCGAGCGGAGCCGCGTCAGTCTGCCCTCCCGGCGCCGGCTTCTGGTCCGCAGCAGGAGCGGCCGGAGATTCAGTCGCAGGCCGTTCCCTCGCACTGGTGGTGGCGAACAGGCGGCTGATGCGCGCCGCCTCGTTTTCCTGCGCAAGACGCTGCTGTTCGGGATCGACGCCGTCGAGACCCAGCGCAGGTACCGGCCGGCCGATGTCGCCAGGTACCGGCGGGCCAAGCCGCGGGATCTCCGGCGGCGGACCGGTATAATCCCGCGGCAGGGCGGACAGGCCGTCGGGCGTCGTCTTGTTCTGGGTGTTGTAGAGTTCGGTCCCGCCGCCAGGCCTTCTGTTGTCCTGATAGAGCGCCCAGATCAGCGCGCCGAAGATAACGAGGGCGCCGATGCCCACGAGACCGGTGAGCACTTTGCGGGAGAGCCGCATGACCGGCGGCCCCTCGCTGCGCAGGCGGAACGCACCAGCAGGCTCGTAATCCTGTTCCGATCGAGTCCGGTCCGGTTCGCTCACCACGCCAGTCTCCCGTCGTTGCGGACGATGCGGACGCGGCGTTCGGCTCCCTTGTCGCCAAGACGAAGCTCGGCCGCGGCGAACAGGCGATCCACGATCATGTGATTGCCGTGCACCCGGTAGTTCACGAGCTCCGAGGTCTTGCCCTCCGGGCCGATGACGAACAGCGGCGGCATCTCGCCCTGGGCGATGCCGCGCGGGAATTCGATGTAGACCTTGCGGCCGTCGTCGAAGGCATGCAGCGGCCGCCAGGGCGGATTGTCACCTTCGATGGTGTAGCGGAAGCGCAGGCGGTCGATGTCGAGACCGGCGTCTACCGGGATTGCTGCCTCGGCTGCCGCATTCTGACGGCGGAGCGCGATGATCTGGTCCTGGGCATAGACCCACGACACTGAAGCCATGTAGGTCTTCTCGGTCGAGCGCAGCTCCATGTGATAGGTGCGCCGGTCGGTGTTGATGACCAGGTTGGTGACGACGCCGGGCCGGGTCGGCTTGACGAGAATGTGAACCCGCTTGGCGTTGGCAGGCCCGCTCTCGGTGTCGCCGATGATCCACCGGACCGTGTCGCCGGCGGCGACCGGCCCCGGGCCCGTCAGCTGCTCGCCCTCCTGCAGGGCAATGTCGGTCACTTCTCCGGGCGCCGCGTAGACCTGGTAGAGTGCACCGTCGGCGAACGGAAACACCTGCACCGCATTCACATAGCCGCTGCGGCTCGGCTGGACACGGGCGGCGGCGTTGGCGAGGTCGACACGCTGGCGCGGATCGCGCGGCTCAGGCGCCGAGCGTGCGCCCGGCGCCGGCTTGAGCTGGCCCGGCAACGGCAGCGGCCTCGGCACCTCGACCACCTGGACGGGTTTGGGCGGTTCACGCTGCAGGACGGCAGGCTCGGCGGGCTGCTCGTCGTCATAGCCGATCTGTGGCGGCTTGAACGTCGCGCAGGCGGCGAGCGCGGCGGATATCATCAGGACGAACCCCAGCGACCGAGATTGCATCAGGCCAGCTCCTTCGACCAGTTGATGGCGTGGACGAACACGCCGAGCGGGTTTTTCCGCAGCCGTTCGGCGTCGTGCGGCGTGTCGAAGACCACGGTCAGGATGGCAGTCCATCGCTCGGTCGAGACGAGGCTCGCGGTCTCATAGCGGCGCTCGGTCCAGGCGACGCGGAAGCTGTCGGTGGAGGCGCGGATGACGCTTGAGATGTCGACCGCGACCTGGATTTTGCCGACCTTGCCGAACGGATCGCTGATGCGGGCATAGTCGTTGAGCGCGACTGCGCCCTTGTCGGTGATGAAGTCGTAAGCCGAGAGCCAGTTCTGGCGAACGATGACCGGATCGGCCGGCAGCGAGCGGACGTTGCCGATGAAGTGCGCCAGGTGCCAGGCGATCTGCGCGTCGGTCGGCCGGTAGTCGGCGATCGCCGGCGAGACGGCCTGCGCCTGGCCGAGCTTGTCGACCTCAACCACCCACGGCGTGACGGTGCCGCGGGAGGACAGCCAGATCAGGCCGCCGGCCAGGCCCGCGGCAAGGCACAGGTTGCCGAAGGCGATGAGCCGCCAGTTGCGCGCCTGGAGGCGGGCGGCGCCGATGCGCTCGTCCCAGGCCTGGGCGGCCTTCTGGTAGGGCGTTTGCGGCTTGGGCGTGCGGCCATAGCGGACCGAAGGGCGACGAAACATCAGCGGTCCTCCCCTCTCAGGTTGACGGAGGTCGATGCGCCGCCGCGCTCGCCGGACCGCAGCGCCCGGCCCACGGCGCCAAAGCCCTGGCTCATGGTCTGCCGGCGCTGCATCCGCTGCGCCCAGGCGGGCGGACTGCCGGAGCCACCGGCCGGGCCGCCATTGCCGCCGCCGCTGCCAGTCGAAAACCCTCTGCCCGATAGGAAGGAAGCGACGCCCCGGCCGCCGCCAATCACTGCGCCGCCGGTTGCAATCGCTGTTGCGGGGGCGGCCCTGCCGGCGCCGTAGGCTGCGGATACGGTGCCGATCGCGGCACCGGCGCCGAGCTGCGGCGCGCCGGCCGCAAGGCCGGTCGCGATGCCGGGACCGTAAATGCCGAGGCCGAGGAGCGTGAGCGCAGCCAGCGCGATGGCCAGCACATCCTGCAATGCCGGCTGGTTGCCGCCGAACCCTTGGGTGAAGTGGCTGAACAGGTTGGTGCCGATGCCGACAATGACGGCAAGCACCAGGATCTTGATGCCCGACGCGATGACATTGCCGAGAACCCGCTCGGCCAGGAACGCCGTCTTGCCGAACAGGCCGAACGGCACGAGGACGAAGCCCGCCAGGGTGGTGAGCTTGAACTCGATCAGGGTGACGAACAGCTGGATCGCCAGCACGAAGAACGAGCCAAGGACGATCAGAAAGGCGATCAGCAGCACGGCGAGCTCGAGCCAGATCGTCGGGCTGAAGATCGCTGTGAAGCCGACAACGCTGCTCGCGGCCTGCAGGATCGGCCAGCCGGCGTCGATCCCGACCTGGGCGATGCGGCCCGGCTGCAGGAACTGGTCGGCTGTGAGGGTGGAGCCGGCGGCCTTCAGGCCGAGGCCGGAAAAGGAGTTGAAGATGACCTTGGCGAAGCCGTTGAAGTTGCCGATCAGGAGGGCGAAGAAGCCGACGTAGAGCGTCTTCTTGACGAGATGGGCAAAGATGTCCTCCTCAGCGGCCCAGGCCCAGAACAGCGCCGCGATCGTCACGTCGATGGTGACCAGCGTGGTGGCGAGAAACGCCACCTCGCCGCCCAGCAGGCCGAAGCCTGAGTCGATATAGGTCGTGAAGGTGTTGAGGAACTGGTCGATGACTCCAGTATTCATCACTGCCTCACTGCCTCATTGATGGAACATCTGGACGGCCTGGGGCTGGTAGCCCGATCCTCGCGTGAGGAATGTGGAGAGCTCGCCCGTGCCCTGGTTCTGGTCGGTGGCGTTCGCTGCGGCGATGAGGGTCTCGGCGCGACTATGGGCGGCCAGCAAGGCGATGAGGTCGGCAAGCTGCTGCGAGATCTGGACCAGCAGCTGGTCGCTCACCTGGATCGCCTGCAGCATCCCGCTCGCCGACTGGCTTGAGGCGCCGAGCGTCGTCACTGTGGTGCGGGAGGTGGGGATGTTGCCGACCACCGTCGCCTGCATCCGCATGGCATCCTGCAAGCCCGCCACGGACGTCTGCCAGCGCTGCTGCGCCCCTGCTACCATCTGCTGCTGGCTGACGTTGAGATTGATCGCGCCGTAGTTGGTGGTGAAGGCCTTGTCGATGGTCGAAACGCTGTAAGCGATGCGCTGGGCCTGGGCGATGAGTTGTTCGGTGCGTTGAATCTGGCTGGTGATGGTTGACACCAGCGAATAAGGCAGGCTCACTAGGTGTTTCGCCTGGTTGATCAGGGATTGGGTCTGGTTTTCAAGCTGCTGGACCTGGTTGTTGATCTGCTGCAGGGCGCGGGCCGCCTGCAACACGTTCTGAGCATAGTTCGACGGGTCATAGACGACCTGCTGCCCCGCCGCTGGCCCCGCAGCGAACGCCAGCGCCGTGACGGTCAGGAGGAGCCGGACCTGGGGGCGGGTCATGATCCGATCTCCTCAGCTACGGCCGCGGCGTTGGGCGCCGCTGCGGGTTCGATATATTCAACGGCCCACTCGAGGCCCTTGTGGCGCAGCCAGGCGGTGGCAAAGCCGGCGCGACCTTCGCTCGCCAGCAGGTTGGCAATGGCGCCCTGGTCGGCCTTGGAGGACGCGGCCGTGAAGGCGAGCGCAATCGAGCCGAGGCCCAGTTCGAACAGGCGGTTGCCGCGGCGGGACTGACAGTAGTAGTCGCGCTTCGGGGTCGCCCTGGCGAGGATCTCGATCTGGCGGTCATTGAGACCGAAACGCCGGTAGATGCTCGTGATCTGGGGCTCGATAGCCCGTTCGTTGGGGAGGAACAGGCGCGTTGGGCAGCTCTCGACGATGGCGGCCGCGATGGCGCTCGTCTCGATGTCGGCGAGCGACTGGGTGGCGAACACGACGCTCGCGTTCTTCTTGCGCAGCGTCTTGAGCCACTCGCGCAGCTGCGCCCCGAAGGTCGGGTCGTCGAGGGCGAGCCAGCCCTCATCGATGATCAGCAACGTAGGACTGCCATCGAGCCGGCCCTCGACGCGATGGAACAGTTAGGCGAGCACAGCGGGAGCGGCGCTGGTGCCGATCAGGCCTTCGGTCTCGAAAGCCTGGACGCTGGTATCGCCGAGATATTCGGCCTCGGCGTCGAGAAGCCGGCCCCACGGGCCGCCGACGCAGTACGGCTCCAGTGCCTGCTTCAGGGCGGCGGATTGAAGAAGGACCGAGAGGCCGGTGAGTGTGCGCTCGGCCAGCGGCGCACTCGCAAGAGACCCCAATGCCGACCACAGGTGCTCCCGGGCCTCGGGCCTGACCGCCACGCCTTCGCGGGCGAGGATGGCGGCCACCCATTGGGCCGCCCAGGCCCGCTCGGCCGTATCGTCGATCGATGAGAGCGGCTGCAGCGCGACCGGCCCAATGGCGGCGCCCGACAGCGCGCCGCCAAGGTCGTGCCAGTCGCCGCCCATGGCGAGCGCCGCGGCCCGGATTGAACCGCCGAAGTCGAAGGCGAAGATCCGGGCGCGGGGATAACGCCGGAACTGCAGCGCCATCAGCGCCAGGAGTACGCTCTTGCCGGCGCCGGTCGGGCCGACCACAAGGGTGTGACCGACATCGCCGACATGAAGCGACAGCCGGAACGGCGTCGCGCCCTCGGTCTTCGCGAACAAGAGCGGCGGACCATCAAGATGCTCGTTGCGGTCAGGGCCGGCCCACACCGCGGAGAGCGGCATCATGTGGGCGAGATTGAGCGTCGAGACCGGCGGCTGGCGGATATTGGCATAGACGTGGCCGGGCAGGCTGCCGAGCCAGGCCTCGATGGCGTTCACGGTCTCGGAGATGCACGTGAAATCCCGGCCCTGGACCACCTTCTCGACCAGCCGGAGCCGCTCGTCGGCAACGCGCGCGTTTTCGTCCCAGACCGTGACGGTCGCAGTGACGAAGGCCTGGGCGACCAGGTCGGAGCCGAGTTCCTGCAGCGCCGCGTCGGCGTCGAGGGCCTTGTTGTGAGCATCGCTATCGACGAGGGCCGATGACTCATTGGTCGCCACCTCCCTCAGAATCGCCCCTATCGACTTGCGCTTGGCGAACCACTGCCGGCGGATTTTGGTCAGCACCCTGGTGGCGTCGGTCTTGTCGAGCGTGATGGCGCGGGTCGACCAGCGGTAGGGAATGGCCAGGCGATTGAGATCGTCGAGAATTCCCGGATAGGTGACCGAGGGGAACCCCATCACGGTCAGCGTGCGCAGATGGGCCTTGCCGAGCCGCGGCGCGAGCCCTGCGACCAGCGGCTCATCGACCAGGATGGCATCGAGATACATCGGCGCCTCGGGCACGCGGACGCGCTGGCGCCGCGTCGAGATGCAGGAATGCAGATAGGTCAGCGTCTCGCCGTCGGAGAGCCAGGCCGCTTCCGGCACGAAGCCCTCGATGAGCTGCAGCACCCGGTCGGTGCGGTCGATGAAGCCCTTGAGGATCTGGTGCGCGTCGACGCTTCCGCCGGAGACGACGCCCTCGTAGAGGAAGGATTCAGCTCGCGCGGCCTCCTCGGGTGGCGGCAGGAACACGAACGTCAGGTAATAGGCGCTCTCGAAATGAGCCCCTTCTTCTTCGAACTGGGCCGCCCGTTCGGCCTCCACCAGCGTCGAGACCGGATCGGGAAACGTGCTGGCGGGATATCCCCGGGCCGGAAACCGGCTTGCTTCGACGAAGATCGCCCAGCCCGATCCGAGCCGGCGCAGCGCGTTGTTGAGCCGCGCCGTGACGCCGACCAGCTCGGCGGGCGTGGCGCTTTCGAGGTCCGGTCCCCGGAAGCGAGCCGTGCGCTGGAAGCTGCCGTCCTTGTTGAGGACGATGCCTGGGGCGACCAGCGCCGCCCATGGCAGGAAGTCGGCGAGGCTCGAGGGCTTGTTACGGTGATTGAACATGATGACCTCACGAGCCAAGATGGGCCGGATAACGGACGTGCCGGCGCACCACTTCGACGAAGAAGGGGTCGCGCTTTGCGGCCCAGACAGCGGCCATGTGGCCGATCGCCCACACCACCAGCCCGGCGATCCACAGCCTCAGTCCGAGGCCAAGAGCGGCCGACACCGTGCCGTTGAGGATCGCGACGGCGCGCGTCGCGCCTGCGAGCAGGATCGGTTCGGTGAGCGCACGGTGGACCGGCGCCTCGAAGCCCGCGATCGGTTCCTCATTGGCAATCTCGGCCATCAGATCAGCGCCCCCCGCCAGGATGCTGGACCGTCATCCGGACTGCGCCTGCCGTCATCTGCAGCCGCTCCATGATCGCGCCAACGGCGGCCACCATCTCGGCGTCGCCGGCGTCAAGCAGGCCTTCGATGGCCCGCACGCCATGCAGGATCGTCGTGCGGTGCCGGTCGCCGATCTTGCGGCCGATGAAGCCGAGGCTGCGGCCGGTCATCGTGCGGGCGACGTACATCGCAACCTGCCGGCGGCGGATCAGCGGTTGCGTCCGGCGCGCAGAAACCAGAACGTCCGGAGTCGTGCCAAAGTGTTCGGCCGTCACCTTGATGGCGCGGCGGACGAGGATTCGGCCTGGCGGGACCGGCAGCTGTCCGGCAAGCGCCGGGAGGGTGGGGGCCTCCGGCTTTTGGACTGGCGTCCCGGTGCCCGCGATGGATGGCACGTCGACGATCCCGGCCATCAGATCAGCGCTCCGCCGCCGAACGAGAAGAAGGACAGGAAGAAGGACGAGGCCGCGAACGCGATCGACAGGCCGAACACGATCTGGATCAGGCGCCGGAAGCCGCCGCCGGCATCGCCGAAGGCGAGCGACAGACCGGTCGTGATAATGACGATCACCGCGATGACCTTGGTGACCGGCCCCTCGATCGACTGCAGGATCTGCTGGAGCGGCTGCTCCCAGGGCATGTTGGAGCCGGCCGCGAACGCCGGGGCTGTCGCGGCAAACAGACCTGCGACGGCCAGTGAGGCGATCATTCCGGCGCGGACGCGCCCCATCATCGGCATGATGAGCGGCCTCCCCCGGAGTTGCGTTTCACCGCCGGCGCGAGCGCGTAGTCTCCGCCCTGCTTCAAGCCCTTGACCACGGCAAGCTCGACCAGCCGCCGCTCAGTGCCGCGTCCCGCCAGGACCGCAATGACGTTGATCGTTTCAGCGATCAGCGCCCGCGGTACGGTGACGACGACCTCCTGGATGAGCTGCTCGAGCCGGTGCAGCGCGCCGATCGCAGACCCGGCGTGGATCGTCCCGATCCCGCCCGGATGGCCGGTCCCCCAGGCCTTGATGAGCTGCAGGGCTTCCGCCCCGCGCACCTCACCGACCGGGATGCGATCAGGCCGCAGCCGCAGCGACGAGCGCACCAGGTCGGACAGCGACGCGACACCGTCCTTGGTACGCAGCGCGACGAGGTTCGGCGCCTTGCACTGAAGCTCGCGGGTATCCTCGATCAGGACGACGCGGTCGGCCGTCGACGCCACCTCGGCCAGGAGCGCGTTGACGAGCGTGGTCTTGCCGGTCGAGGTGCCGCCGGCAACCAGGATATTGCGGCGCTGGGAGACGGCGCCACGCAGGATGTCCGCCTGCTCGGCCGTCATGATGCCGGCCTCGGTGTAGTGTAGGAGGGTGAAGGCGGCGACTGCCGGCTTACGGATGGCGAAGGCGGGCGCTTCGACGATCGGCGGGATCAGGCCTTCGAAGCGTTCTCCGGTCTCCGGCAGTTCGGCCGAAAGCCGCGGCGATCCGGAATGCACCTCGACGCCGACATGGTGGGCGACGACACGCACGATGCGCTCGCCGTCTTCCGCTGACAGCCGCTTCCCGGTGTCGCTGAGTCCCCCGGCCAGGCGATCGATCCACAGCCGGCCATCCGGGTTGAGCATGACCTCGACGATCGCCGGATCTTCCAGCCAGTTCGTGATCGCAGGTCCCATCGCCGTGCGCAGCATCCGCACGCCGCGCAAAGCCGCTTCGGATTTGACTAAAACTGGCCCCACAGCCGTCCCCGATGTCTGCGACCGCCCGGCGCGGTCGAATGTCGGGGACAATTAAAAAGGCACATAATTGGGGGAACGCAACAACTGAAATGGAGGGGGAGGGCTATAGAGGGCTGTAGGATACACAAAGGACAGTTTCGTAGTACGACGCCGACAGCAACCGGGACGGTTTTGGCATCGGCGAGCGGGCGAAGTCGCCCATGCCGCCCTGCATTGTAGGGGTGAGGGCACAACCAGGGCCGCCGCATCACCGGCCACCATTTCGTCTTATTTTGGCGTGATCCCGCGCATGAACGGCACCATCATTGCGGAGACCACAAAGCATACTGCAATGACGAGGTAGGCATCGGCGAAAGCCTGGACTTGTGCTTCCCGATAGTCAAAGCGGCGGAGCAAGCAGCATGATTGAGATGCGGCGGGCGCAGCTCGGTTTCGGCGACGGGCTGATCGCGGAGGAGGTCAGCGATCTTCGCGAAGACTGGATGACGCACGCCGACGAAGTGCTGGCCGATGAGGAGATCATCGCGATCGTGTACGAGGCATTGGCGAAACGCCATCCCAAAAGCCGTTGCCGGGGACGCCGGGGTACGCCGGCCGATGCGGTGCTGCGTTTGTTGATCCTCAAGCATGTTCGCAACTGGAGCTATGAGGTGCTGGAGCGCGAGGTGCGCGCCAACCTGGTGTACCGGGACTTTACCCGCATCGGCAGCGGCAAGGTGCCCGATGCCAAGACGATGGGGCGCTGGGGCGCAGTGCTCCGGCCACAGGCGCTGAAAGCAATTCACGAGCGGATGGTGAAAATAGCTCAGGCCAAAGGCGTGGTCGCGGGACGGCGGATGCGCGTGGATACGACGGTGGTGGAAACCAACATTCATTACCCGACCGACAGCACCCTGCTCGGCGACGGCGTTCGGGTGCTGACCCGCATCATGAAGAAGATCACACAGATTGCCGGCGCGGTCGGAACCAAGCTGCGCGACCGCAGCCGCAGCGTCAAGTTCCGCCTGCTGGAGATCGGCCGGATCGCGCGCGCCAAGGGTCAGATCAATCAGGACAAGTTGAAGCAGCGCTATCGCTCATTGTTGAACACGACAAGCCGCGTGGTGGGGCAGGCCAAGCGCTTCTCCACGGAAGTCGCAGAAGGCGTGAAGCAGGCGACGAGTGTGTTCAAGCAGGTGGCGCTGGAAGGCCTGCGGGCGCAACTCGATGAGATGGTGCCGCTCGTCAGGCAGGCGATGAAACAGACCAGAGCGCGCATCTTCCGCGGCAACACGCGCAGCGAGGGCAAGCTGTTGAGCCTGTTCGAGCCGTCGACCGAAGTCATTCGCAAGGGCAAGGCCGGCAAGCCTAACGAATTTGGAAAGATGGTGAAGCTGCAGGAGGCGGAGAACCAGATCATCATCGACTACGAGGTCTACGCGCGGCGGCCGAACGATTGCGACCTGCTGATCCCCGCCATCGAGACGCATCAGGCCTTGCTCGGACGCCCGCCGCATCTGGCGGCGGCGGACGCCGCGCTCTACTCCGCCAAGAACGAGGCTGCCGCGAAGGCGAGAGGCGTCAAACGCGTCTGCATTCCCAATCGCTCGACCAAAAGCCTTGAGCGCAGGCGCGAGCAGAAAAAGCGCTGGTTCCGCAACGGCCAGAAGTGGCGTACCGGCTGTGAGGGACGCATCAGCGTCGCCAAACGGCGACATGGCCTCGACCGCTGCCGCTACAAGGGCTATGTCGGGATGCACCGCTGGGTCGGCCTCGGCGTCATCGCCGACAACCTCATCAACATCGGCCGCGCCATGGAAAAACAGGCGGCTCCTTAAGCCCTCATAACATCATCGCGTTTGTCGCCCGCCGGTCGCCCCCGGCGGGTTTTGCCTAGCCCGGCGCTATCGACCACAATGCCGCAAACCTCAATTTTGCGCCGGAAAGTAGCTAGTTTCTGTCGCGAAATTGGTTGATTTTGCGCGGGCGAGGCAAGTTATGCCGGTTTCATGGGCATAACTGTATTACGTTGCGGGTGAATTTGCGAGCGTTTC
>JAJPKK010000036.1 GCA_021323775.1 Hyphomicrobiales bacterium | reverse complement strand
GACACGTGGGTGCGGCACGTCCAGCGCGGCCGGCCGTTGACGGTCATGGCGCACGAGCCGCATACGCCGACCCGGCAGGCGAACCGATAGGACAGCGAGGGATCGAGGTGGCGCTGCACAAAGGTCACCACGTCGAGCACGGTCTGATTCTCCCGCAGCGGGACGGAAAAAGCCTGGTAATGGCCGGTTTGCGTGCCGCGCCACAGGGAGACCTGGAGTTCGGTCGTCATGGAGTTGTGGTGCTCCCCAATCTGGTATCCGCTCGCTTCCCAAGGACTGGGCCTGCGTCGAAATAGTGGCCGCCCCCCGCGTGCGTTGTGCGGTGGGCTTCTCGACGCGTTCGACAAGCGATGCCAGCGTTGTGTCCATCCTGCAACACTTTTGCAGCATTCAATTACACAACCCGATTTCGTCCTGAAGTTGCTTCTGTGTTCCGCTACTTCTGTGTTCCGCTCCTTCACGGCTACGCTTTTTCCTTGAAGGCGCCACGACGGGGTCGGACGGCGCGCCGTGGTTCACCGAAAGCCCTTTCGCGAACAAGATCGGCCGCCTGGCGCTGACAACCGTCAACTCCCATGACTTCAACGCCGACGGCAAGAGCGACATTCTCTGGCAGGACAGCAGCGGCAATGTCGCGATCTGGTTCATGAACGGCGCGCAGGTCACGCAATCCGCGGGCGTCGGAAATGTGCCGACCGCCTGGTCGATCCAGGGCGTCAACGCCGACTGATGCCGCGCCGAAGGTCCCGATTTCGGGTCATTTCCGCCAGCGCCGCAATCCCTTGCGCCGTCAGCGCATAGGGCGAATAAAGATCGCGGCCATTCTTTTTGACGAGGCGCTTGCGCTTGAGATACTGCATCAGCGCGTTCATCGATTGGTGCGGTACGCTCAGCGCGTTCGTCACGTCTTTAATCCGCAACTCTCCGGAGTCAAAAATTGCGGACAGCACTTTGCGAACACGTTCGGATTCGACCGGCAGGCGCGGCGCCGGCGCGCAGGCGGCGGAGGGGACGCGTTGCGGATGCTGCAAGCCGGCGTCTGTTACGCGATAGACCCGGTTTCCCCTCAATCCCTCGGATGCTACAATCAACCGGCGAACAAGCAGGCGTTCGAGTATCTCGTGAATCTCCGCATCGGGCACTCCCGCCGCAACCCTTATCTTGACGGCATCGGTTGCATACTCCCGCGGAGCCGCCGACAACACGCGTTCCTCATTGCGGGAGAGCACCGCGGTCTTGTCGTCCGCGCGCATCACCAACCAATGCGGATTCTCCGGGTCGGCAAAGCGCACGTGTCCGCCCGCGTGCAGCTTGATCAGGAGCTGGTGGACGCCCTGGCGGGTTATCCCAAGCTTGTTGACGATCTCGCTTCCCCGCATCGGCCGGTCCAGCAATTCAAGCAGGCGCCGCCCGCCGGGGCCGGGTGCGAGGCCGTTCCGCCGCGGCCGATCCGGAGCTGTGTCAAAGCGGCAGGTTTTCCCGCGCCGCGTGGCGAGCCATCCCTTCGTCTGATGACGCTCTGCAAGTCCGATCTCAGCGAGCTTGCGCAGCGCCGCCGCCGCCTTTTCGAGACTAAGCTGTGCCTCGATGGCGATTTTGGATTGAGAATCCTTGCCGCTTCGGAGCGCGATCAGGCAGGCGGCCTGCGCCTGGGTGAGGAGAAGATTTCTGGCTCTCGGCATGCTGCGCTCCTCCGCCTGATTCGCGGCCGCAGTATGCGGCATTGGCGCCCTCATGCGCCGATCAGGTCCAGCGCTGTCCACAAGACGATGCTCTCTCCGGCTGAGCGGCCGGCGAGGCGGCGTCGACGACGGAGCGCCAATTGGCGTCTCGGCCTGTTCGTGCGCCGCGGTGGGGGCGGTCATGAAAGGGGCTCGGATTTGGCCGTGCTTGCCTCCGGGCGGTGTGGAGGCCGTAGCGTTGGAGTGCACCGCAGCATCCGGGAGTTTCGCAACAAACGGTGCTGGCGACGCCCAAAAATTAAGCACGGCCGGACCAAGCCAATTTTGTGCATTTGCAGTTGTCTAATTTCCGCTGGTGTGTTCGACTGCCGACTCACTCTTCAATGGGACGACGTCCTCGACGCTAAAGGATAGGGCGCCCGAATGCCTCACCCTATTGATGTGATGGTTGGCAAGCGCATCCGTCTGCGCCGGGTTCAGCTTGGGCTGTCGCAGACAGAGCTTGGCCAGAAACTGGGCGTCACCTTCCAGCAGATTCAGAAATACGAAAACGGCACCAACCGGGTGAGTTGCAGCCGGCTCTACGAGACATCTGTCGCATTGGACGTCCCGATCGCTTATTTCTTCGCGGACTCAGCGAGCGCCGGCCTCGAGTTCGCCGTTGCCGAACAGTTCGACGTGCCGGATCTGAAGGACGGCATTCACCTCATGACGGCGTTCCGCCAGATCCCGAGCGTCGCCGTCCGCAAAAGCTTCATTGCGTTTGTCGAATCCCTCGCCAGCGAATTAAGCGGCCAGCCTCAGCCGTAGGATGGGTTGAGCGGTAGCGAACCCGTCCCCCTCCCTAACCCCCTCCCCCCGCACGCCCCCTCCCTGCCCTACCCCGCGTGCGGCGGAGGCAGGGACGGGGCAGGCCGCTGGTGGATTTCGCTGAGTTTGCACCGGGCGGGCCAAAGGCCGGATCCGGCGGCTCAGCCACCCTGCGCATACCCTTCGCCCATTCAGCCAGCCCCTCACACATTCAGCCAGTCGAGCGTCTGTTCCTCCTCGATGGCCTGCAGGCGGTCGAACAGCGGCGCCATCTTTTCGCGTCCGAGCCGCTGCGTCAGCAACAGGAATTTCTCGCGCAGCTCGGCGCGCGCCATCGGCCGCTCCGGCGTGCCCTTGAAGCTTGTCACCTGGCGAGAGATTTCGCGGCCGTCCTTGAGCTTGATGGTGACCGTGGCCACGAGGTTGCGCCGGTCCTGTCCGGGAGTCACCACCATCCTGGTGCGCGACGCAAGATCGAGGATGGCGCGGTCATGCACCACCTGCTCATCGAACGAGCGCGGATCGATCGGATCGCGATAAAGCGAGAGCGCGACGCTGAACGGAATCGAGTATTGCGCCAGCATCATGTCCGCCGGCGCCGGGATATTGTTGGTCTTGGCCATGCGCTCATTGCCCGCGATGGTGATCGCGGCCACGTCGGCGGCGGCGAACTTGTGCTCGTTGCGCAGCTCCAGCGTCGCCTCGACCGGGTTGTGCGCCGTGATATGGCAGGCATAGCGCTTGAGCATGATGTCGAGCGTGAAATACTCGGTGCCGAGCCCGCGGGTCAGCTCGGATACGTCCCAGTCATTGCAGAACACGCGCAGGAAGCCGTATTCGCCTTCGAGCACGCTGGTCGGGCCCGTAAAGCCGTCCGCCGCAAGGCTTGCAGCCAGCACGCCGCCTTCGGCCGCGCGCCCCATATGGAGCCGCTTCACCATCGCGCCGTTGCCGGCGTGAGCGAATTCCAGCAGGCCGCCGGCGCAGGAGCCGGCGATACCCAGCGCGTTCGTCATCTTCGCGGCATCAAAGCCCATCAGGCGCCCGGCCGCAGCCGCAGCGCCGAACGGCCCGGTGGTGCCGGGCGCATGAAAGCCGCGCGCCTCGTTGGTGTGCTTGGTGGCGTGCCCGATCCGGAACATGGACTCGGCGCCGGCCACAAACGCGGTGAGAAGATCGCGCCCCGACAGGCCGCGGTCCTGCGCGATTGCGAGCGCCGCCGTGAACACGGTCGCGCCCGGATGCGAGCCGCTGTCAGGCTTGGTCAGGCTGTCAAGTTCGAAGGCGTGCGTCATGGCCCCGTTGGCGAGCGCCGCCGCTCCCGCCTGCACCGGCCCGCCCTCGACGCCGAGGATGCGGCTTCTGCCCGGCGCGCTGGTGCGCCGCGCGTGGGCGATGATCATCTTGCTCCACGGCAGCTCGGCGCCGTAGATGATCGCCCCCACCGTGTCGCAGATGCAGTCCTTGGCGCGCTGCACCACGGCGGGAGGCAGTTCCTCGTAGCGCAGCTTCGCCGCATAGGCGGCGAGCCGCTCGGTCTCGTGATCGGTTTGCTCGTGGCGGGCGGGCGCGGTCTGGATCGCGTTGGTCTGAGCCGCGGCAACGCCGGCATCGACAGAAGCCGCGCCGGCGCCCATCAATGCCGACGCCAGGGGAACGGCGCCCGCCGCGGTCGCCCCCTGCAGAAAAGTCCGCCGGCCAAAGGCCGCATCCTCGGAGCCCGCATCCTTGGCGTTTGTCATGTGTCCTCCTCCCGGCGCTGATTGGGGTGTGGCGCTTGTAGCTTCAACATTCGCAGAATTCGGCTGACCCGCAAAGGCCGCCGCGCGCGAATTGGCGTCGGCGCTCGAATTCCCTCAGAACAGGGAATTTAACAGGGAATTGTAACTGCCCAGGTTGTGCCTTTGCCGTCAACTGATCCGCAACGCGCTCATTTGGATTTGCGCGTCCTGCGTGAGGGCCTGGATGACGTTCCAGCCTTGCTT